>CALGFL010000027.1 GCA_937881145.1 uncultured Bordetella sp. | reverse complement strand
GACGACGCCGGCAAAATCGGGGCCGATCAACGGCAGCGCGGCCTCGGCCGCGGCAAAGCCCATGGTCTCGAAGCCGGCCAGCTGCAGGCTCTGCACGCTCGCGCGGCGCACCAGCTCTTCGTCCTCGACATAGAGCACCGCGCCGGTCTGTTGAATCAACATGATTGTCTGTCGTCCTGGCTTGTCGGGTTCAGGCGCCGATGGTCGGCGCATCTATCGAGGCTGCCTGCGCGCGGCGCAGCATCAGCACGAAAAGCGCACCGCCTCCGGGCGCATTTTGCGCGGTGAGCGAGCCGCCGCAATCGCGCGCGATCGATGAGGAGATCGCCAGGCCCAAGCCCAGGCCCTGCCCCATCTCCTTCGTGGTAAAGAACGGCTCGAAGATGCGCGACATCACCTCGTCGGGGATGCCGGGGCCATTGTCGCGCACCCGGATCACAATGGTCGCGAAGCGGATCTGGATGTCGATCTCGATGCGCGCTGCGACTGTGCCGGCCACGGCATCGAGCGCATTGCCGATCAGGTTGATCAGCATCTGCTCCATTCTGAGATCGTCGCACTGCGCCAGCAACCCGGGATAGTCGCCGCGCGGATCGAGGGCAGCCACGACGTCGATATTATCCGTGCTGTCGGTGACGGTGAGCGTCACGCTCGCGGCCGCCAGACGCTTGTCCAACAGCGCCAGCGCATTGTGCAGCGCGGGCACCACCGGGGCACGCAGGCCGCGCGGCCTGGGCCGGGTCACGAAAAGCTTGAGCTGATTGACGATCTTACCCATGCGCTCGGTGAGCGCGCCTATGGTTTCCAGATTCTCGTTTGCCGCGGCATACTGGCCGCGCTCCAGAAACACGCGCGTATTGTCCGAGAAGCTGCGCAAGGCCGCCAGCGGCTGGTTCAACTCGTGCGTAATGCCCGCCGCCATCTGGCCGAGCGCCACGAGCTTGCTGGCCTGGACCAGTTCGTCCTGGGCGGCGCGCAGCTTGGCCTCGGCGCGCACGCGCTCGTGCACCTCGCGCTGCAGATTCTCATTGGCCTGCAAGAGATCGGCCGTGCGTTCGGCGACGCGCTGGTTGAGCATCGCGTAGGCCTCCTGCAGCATTGTCCGGCTCTTTATCATTTCCTTTTCGCGCTCGCGCCGTTGCCGCCAGTAAAAGCCCAGCAGGCATAGCGAGACGTAGCCGAAGACGGCCATGGCCGTCGCGCTGCGCGCGGCGGCGGTCACCGGACTCATCGGCGAGAGCGTCACGATATGCCAGCTCGGCTCCCCGAGCGCGCGGCGCGTTTCCAGATAGCTCTGCGCGCCTAGCCGACCCCCGATGCGCACGACGTCGACATTGCCCTTGAGCGTGCGCTCGACGTGCTCGGAAAGTTGCGGAAGGCTCTGGTGCACGTATTGCCTCGTGCTTTCTATCGAATCGACGACGCCCTTGGACAGCGGATGCATCGTGTGATATTTCCAGGCCGGGACGGACGAGAGAAAGATCACGCCGTGATTGTCGGTGACCAGAAGCGGTTCGGTCGAGTCGGTGCCTGGAAACCATTCGAGATCCAGCTTGACGACAGCCACGCCTACGATCTTTCCGTTGAGCCGAACCGGTTGCGAAAGAAAATAGCCGGGCTCGTGAGAGATGGTGCCGATGCCGAAGAAACGGCCCACCTCGCCCTTGACCGCGTCCACGACATAGGGCCGGAAGCGAAACTGCGCGCCCACGAAACTATCGGCGTCGCGCCAGTTGCTGGCCGCGATGCAATCGCCGTTGGCATTGGTGATGTAGGTAGCGGTGGCGTGCGCGTGGCGGTTGACGTCATAAAGATAGCGGTTGACCTTGTCTATCCGCGCCGGCGTCGGATCCGCGAGCACGTTCTGCACGAGCGGATTGACGCCGACGATGTAGGGCAGGGATTCGTAGCGTTCGAGCACGCTCTTGAGGGCGGACGTGGTGCGATCGCCGCGCACCGCGGCATCGCGGCGCAGCGTATCGACACCGCCAGTCCAGGCCAGAGTCCAGGTCAGGACGCAAACCGCGACGAGCCCGGCGGCCAGAGCGTAGAGAATGGGTAGATAGCGCGTCACAAGGCTGCTTTCCATGCGCCGGATGGGATTTGCCCGATTGTGGCATAGGCTCGCGCGCAGCCCGGACGCCGCAACGCGGCCGCCGGCCGGCGCGCAGGCCGCAGCGATATCCAGCCAGCATTGCTGCCTTGCCACCCCTTCTTCTGCGCAAGATCGATGCCAACGGACAGGGTTGGCTAATTTATTGATTCAGAAAGACTTTCCGTGCCAGGCATGAGGCGCGGCTCCGGATTTCCGGAAAATAGGGCATCCGCTGTCCGGATTTCCGGAATGGACTCGGCGGCCCGCAAAATGCAACCGTGCTACAAAGCCGCAGAACCAGGGAGTAGCGGATGTTGCAACTGAGCGAGCGCGACCAGGCCATGCTGGCGGGCAATTTCGGACGCGGCGCGGCGCGCGCGATGCAGATCGTCGCACGCACCGCTCACGTCATGTCGGCACCGAACCTGATCGACATCCGCTCGGCGCATATCGACGGCTGCCTTTACCACGGGCAGGCGAGCCTGGATTTCGTCGAGCTTTTCGTCGAGGCGGGCGCGAAAGTCGCGGTGCCCACCACGCTGAACGTGGGCTCGCTCGATTTGATCCACCCAGAGCTTTATCACGGCGACCGCGCCGTCCAGAGCGCCGCGCAGCGGTTGATGCAGGCGCATCTGCTCCTGGGCTGCGAGTCGAGCTTCACCTGCGCGCCCTATCAGTTGAAGAACCGGCCGGCCAGGGGCGAGCAGATCGCATGGGCCGAGTCCAACGCGATCGTCTTCGCCAATTCGGTGCTGGGCGCCAGAACCAGCCGCTATGGCGATTTTCTCGATCTGGCCGCGGCCATTACCGGGCGCGCGCCGTACGCGGGCCTGCACGTCGAGGAAAACCGTGCGGGCCGGATCGTGCTGCGGGTCGCGGACTTCGCGGATCGGACTTCGCGCGACATTTACTTCGCGGCCCTGGGCCTGTTGGTCGGAAAAATCGCGGGCGCGGTCGTGCCCGTGATCATCGGCCTGCCGGCCGATACCAACGAAGACGAATTGAAGGCCCTGGGCGCCGCCGCGGCCTCCAGCGGCGCCGTGGCGCTTTTTCACGCGGTCGGCATCACGCCCGAAGCGCCGACGCTGGACGCCGCGCTGCAAGGGCAGGCACCGCTGAAAACGGTGGATGTCACGCTTGGGGATCTGGACGAGGTCCGGCAGACCCTGAACACGGGACGCGAAGGAGACGAACTCGTCGCCGTGGCGCTGGGTACGCCCCACTTTTCGCTTGCCGAGTTCCGGCGGCTGGCGAAAATCCTCGACGCCTACGAAGGCGCCCCCAAGTCGGATTTCTACGTCAACACGAGCCGCTTCATTCTCTGGGAACTGGGCGAGCTGGGCCTGGCCCGCGCATTCGAAGAACGCGGCATCCAGATCGTCGTGGACACGTGCACCTACATCACGCCCGTCATGAAGAAGTTGTCGGGGCTGGTCATGACCAATTCGGGCAAATGGGCCTCCTACGCGCCCGCCAATATCGGGGTTACCGTGGCCTACGGCAGCATGGACGAGTGCGTGCGATCGGCATTTGCGGGCAAGGTGCGTTTCAATGGTTGAGAATTCCATGAATGCCGATCGCGCCGGTACGGCGCAGCGCCGTGTCGTCACCGGCGACGTCCTGGTGCCGGGCTGCGCGCGGGCCGGGAAATTCGCACTCGACAAGCCGCTCAGCTTCTGGGGCGGCTACGACTCGGAAGCGGGCAGGATCATCGACCCGACGCATCCGCAGACCGGCCTGAGCCTGGCCGGCAAGATCATGGTCATGGCCCATGCGAAGGGATCGAGTTCGAGCAGCAGCGTGCTCGCCGAAGCGATCCGCAACGGCACCGGCCCGGTCGGCATCGTGCTCAAGGAGCGCGATCTCATCATTTCACTAGGTGCGATCGTCGCCGCCGAGCTTTATGGCCTTGCCGTGCCGGTCGTCTGCCTGGACGCAGGCGCGTTCGATCAGGTCATGGCCGCGCCGGGCGCGCTGTGCATCGAGGCTCCGGATGAAAACGGCGCGGCGCGGATTTACCTCGAAGATCGCTGAAGACGGGCAGGACGGTCAAACTTGCGCCAGCTTTTCGGCGTCGAGAATCTGGATTTGCCTGCCCCGGGTCTTGACCAGCCCTTCGCGCTGAAAGCGCGAGAACATGCGGCTGACCGTTTCGAGCTTGATGCCGAGAAAGCCGCCGATTTCATCGCGGCTCATCTTGAGGTTGAACTCGGCACCGGAATAGCCGCGCAGCCGAAAGCGCGCGGCCAGATCGAGCAGGAAAGACGCCAGGCGCTGCTCGGCCGTCATCGTGCCCAGCATCATCATGAGCCCGGATTCGCGCACGATCTCGGCGCTGAGCAGATGATAGAGATGGCGCTGCATGCGGCGGCTTTCGCCGCAGACGGTTTCGAGCTGGCCGAACGGAATGACGCACACGGTGCTGTCTTCCAGCGCGACCGCTTCGCAGCTTTGCAGGCCGGAAGAAATGCCATCCAGGCCTAGCGGATCGCCCGGGATATGGAATCCGGTGATCTGCTCGTGCCCGTCGCGATGCATGACGCCGGTCTTGAACGACCCGGTGCGCACGGCGTACAGGGATTGGAATTCGTCATGCGCGCGAAACAGCGCTTCACCGCGCCGCACGGGCCGCGCAGCGCAGACCATGTCATCGACCCGTTCCAGCTCCGCCGCGGAGAGGTCGGCCGGCAGGCAGACGCCGCGCAGCGCGCAGCTCGAGCAGCGCGCCTGCGCGTGTTTGGGCGCGTCCTCGCACTCGGGCAAGTGCATCATGTGAATGGGCGGCTGGGCGGGAGCTCGCAAGATCGACAATGAGGGATGTCTGGCATTCATGGCGTCAGCGTCGGTATTGAGGGATGTCTGGCGTCAGTATTGCCCGCGCCCCGGCGCAATTGAATCAGCCGGGGTGGAAATTGGCGTAGGAAATGCGGAAACCGTGTAGGAATCGGCCTACATGCGCGCTCGATGCTTGACATGCATCAAGCGGCCGGGCCCGATGCAAGGCATGCTTGTTCTCTGGTACGCATGGCGCGGCAGCGGAGAACGGCAATGGGACTCGGGATGCAGATCGTGTATGTCGGCCTCCCCGCCTCGGCCGCGGTCGAGGCGCAGGCGGGCCTGCAATTGCTGCGCCTGATCCGCTTTAGCGCCATGCCTCCCGAATGCCGGCTCGTGGTGGAATCGCTCTCTTCATCGCAGCAGTCGCCCACGTATCGCGCGCGGCTGGAGCTGATGTCATCCGAGCGCGCGCCCGGTTGCACGCATCAGTGCGAAAGCGACGATTTGAGCGCCGCGGTCCGCGCGGTATTCGAAGCGGTGGAGCGGGAGCTTGCGTCCAGAGCGGGCCGCGCCGCTTCCGGCGATGCCTGGCCGCGGGCCGCCGCGGGCAAGCGATGAATCAGAGCGCCTCGTCGTCGCCCACGAGGCCATGCCGCATGGCATAACGCACCAGCGCGGCTTCGTGCGGCATCTGCATTTTTTCGAGTATGCGGCTCTTGTAGGTGCTCACGGTCTTCACGCTCACGGACAAGGCCTGCGCGATTTCCGAGAGGGTCTTGCCGGCGGCGAGGCGGCGAAAGACATCGAACTCCCGATCGGAAAGCCGCTGATGAGGCAGCACGTCCGCAGGCTCGTGCAGGCTCTGCGCGAAGCGTTCGGCCATCGTCCCGCTGACATAGACGCCGCCCGAAGCCACCTTCGTCACGGCGTTGACGAGTTCGGTGCCCGCGCTCTCTTTGGTGAGGTAACCCGAAGCGCCCGCCTTGAAGGCGCGCACCGCGTATTGCTGCTCTGCGTGCATGGTCAGAACCAGCACACGCAGCGCGGGCTGCTCCTGCTTGATCTGCGGGATCAGCTCCAGGCCGTTGCGCCCCGGCATCGACAGATCGAGCACCAGCACCTGAGCGGGCGTCGAGCGCACGAGCCCGACGGTCGTCGCGCCGTCCCAGGCCTCGCCGGCAATTTCGAAACCGCCGGCGCGCTCGAGCACGTGGCGCAGGCCGTCGCGCACCACAGTATGGTCGTCGGCAAGCAGGACCCGGATCATGACGAGGCCTCTTGAGGCAGCAGTCCAGCCAGCGGCAGTGTGACCGTCAGCGCGAAACCCTTGCCGGACGCCGTATCGGTCGCGACGGTGCCGCCCAGCATGTGCGCGCGTTCGCGGATGCCGAGCAGCCCAAAGGACTTGTCGCGCACGGGCGACAGGAGCGAAGCGTCCGATGCATCGTCCGCGCCGCCGGGCCATTGCGCCGCGTCGGACGCGCCGCGGCCATCGTCCGCCACGCGCAGCCGGCAGTTCGCCTCGTCCATGCCGAGCGTCAGCTCGACGCGCGTGGCGTCGGCATGGCGCGCCACGTTCGTCAGCGCTTCCTGCACGATGCGAAAGATCGCCGTGGCCGCCGTGCCTGAAAATTCGACGCTGTCTACCTGGACGCGATGTTCGACCGCAATGCCGTAGCGCTGCGTGAAGTCGTTCACCAGCCATTCGATGGCGGGCACGAGGCCCAGGTCGTCGAGCATCACCGGACGCAGGTCCGCCGCGATGCGGCGCACCGAGGCCACGGTCATGTCGATCAGTTTGCGCATGGCCGCCACGCGCTGGGCAACATCGGGCGAACGGACGTCCGACTCGCCCAGCGCGTGCTCGAGCGAGGAAAGGTCGATTTTCAGCGCCGTGAGCAGTTGCCCCAGCTCGTCGTGCAGTTCGCGCGCGATCCGGGTCTTTTCGATTTCGCGCACGTTTTGCAGATTCGCGGAAAGTTCTCGCAGCTCTTCGCGCGACTGCTTCAGCAGATTCTCGGCCCGCATCCGTTCGGTGATGTCGCGCAGCATGACCGTATAGAGCTTGCCGTCGCCGTCGCGGGTCTGCGAGATCGAGGCCTCGATGGGGAATTCGTCGCCGTTTTCTCGCAGGCCGTACAGAACGCGCAGCTGGCGTCCCATCTGGCGCTCGGTCACGCCCGTCGCGCCGAACTGCTCGACATATCGCGCATGGCCGGCGCGAAAGCGGTCGGGTATGAAGCGGCCGAGCGACGAACCGATGGCCTGCGCCGCCGGGACGCCGAACACGACCTCGGCCGCGGGGTTGAAGATGAGTATGGTCTGCGCTTCGTCGACGGTGATGATGGCTTCCATCGACGAACGGATGATGCCCATCATCCGCGCTTCGCTCAAGCGCTCCCCGTCCTGCCTCGACGACCGATTCGCGGGTGCGTGCTTTTCCATGGAAGGATCAGTCCTGGAACGTTCTATCGACGCAGACAGCCGTCTCCAAGTTGTGCGCCTTGGCCCGCGGCGCTCAGCGAGCCGCGGGGGTGTTGAAGCTTTGGGTCAGCGGCGCGCGCAGCAGGGGGATGCCCTCCACGCCTTGCGTGACGGGCCGGTTCGCGGGTGCGGTTGCGACCGGGACCGGAGCGGACACGACAACAGGCGCCGTCGCTGCCGGAACCGGCTTGGCGGCGGTCTGCCGCGGCTTGGCCGGTGTACGGCCGTGCTCGCGCGACCGGACGCGATCGCGTCGGGATTCGTGCGCCGCATGCTTGGCTGCGGCAGGCTTGGCTGCGGCAGGCTTGGCCGGCGGCGCCACGTGCGATTGCGCCACGGACTGGGCCTGCCTGGCCACGGTCTGCGCCTGGCGGGCGACGACCTGGGCCTGATTGGCCACAACCTGTGCCTGTTCGGCCACGGATCGGGCTTGTGCGCCCACGGGCTGGGCCGACGCGGCAGGCGGGTGGGGAGCCGCGGCTTGGGCTTGCGGCGGCGATGCCGGCGGCGCGGGGGTGGCTGCGAGAGCGGAGGCAGGCGTCGGCGCTTCGTCTTCAGCCCGGCTCACCGCCACCGCGATGCGGCCCGGCCCTTCGGCCTGCAGCAGCGCGTCGACCTTGTTCGCCGGCATGGCCAGCACGACGCTTTGTGCCAGCCCCGCATCGGGGCCGTCCAGGGATTGACCGGCATAGGCCAGCACCTGCACCCGGGTCTGCAGCAGGCTGGCCGTGACAGGGCCACCGTCCACGCCAGGCTGCATCACATACAGATCGATCATGTCGCCCGGCTGCACGGTCGGCGAGGAGCCGTTGGCGATCATGTTCAGGCCCAGCGCCACCGCGCGCGTGCCCGGCTTGAGATAGGTGGAAAGGCCCTGGGTCAGTTGGCTGCTGGTAATGGGCTGGCCCGCGGCGACGTCCTGGCGCACGCGCCGGCCCAGCAGGCCTTCGAAGTTGTCGCGCGAATCGGCCGGGCGCACGGGCCACTGCTCGATCGTCAGCGCGTCGGCGGCGATGAGGCTGCCCGCGGCGATGGGCTTGGCGGCCACGACCACAGGCACCAGGGGCCGCTGCGGCGCCTTCTTCTCGGCGGCCATCAGTTCGGCCACCGTGGGCGGTTTGTTGCTCGACATATAGTCGAGATAGCCCACGCAACCGATGAGCAGGACGAGCAGCCCCAGGATGATGTACAGAATGACGC
>CALGFL010000026.1 GCA_937881145.1 uncultured Bordetella sp. | reverse complement strand
CCGGCGACATGCTGTATCTGCCTCCGCAAGCCGCGCACGACGGCATCGCGATGGACGACGACTGCATGACCATTTCCATCGGCTTTCGCGCGCCCGGACTGGCCATGCTGGCCCGCGGCCTGCTCGAGGCGGCCGCCGACCAGACAATGGCCCGCCTGGGTCAGCCCGCCGGCCCCTATGGCGATCCGCCCTTGCCCGGTGCGCGGCTGGACGGCCTCTACCGCGACCCGGGCCAACCCGCCTCGACGCATCCGGCCGAGTTGCCCGACGCGTTGATCGATGCCACGCTGGGCGCGCTGAACACGCTGCGCTTTGACGCGGCACTTGCCGCGCGCTTTCTGGGCTGCTGGCTCTCCGAGCCCAACACGCTGAGCGTATTCACCGCGGCCGACGACGCGCCCGATCTCGAAGAAGAATGGCCCGCAAGCGGCGCCCTGGTGCTGGATCGCCGCAGCCGCATGCTCTACCGCGACCGCCAGATCTTCATCAACGGCGAGACCGCGCCCGTTGCCCCCTCGCCCGCGCTGCGCGCGCTGGCCGACGAACGCCGCCTCGATTGCGCCGATGCGCGCTGCCGCAGGCTGAGCGAGGACAGCCGTGCCTGCCTGGCCGATTGGCTGTCGGCGGGCTGGCTGCATTACGTCTGCGCATAAGGCGCCCGCTTCACGTTGCAGCCAGGAAAAAACAGGCCCGGGATCTTGCCGATCCCGGGCCTGTCTTGCTTGTTGGGCGCACGCGCCCAGGCAGGTGCCTGCCTTTACTGCATCTTGCTCTTGAGCACGCTCAAGATGCGCTGGGCAGTAGGCGTGGTGTCGCGCGCGCCGTTCTGGTCGAGCACCGTGACTTGCGTCTGCGAGCCGCCGGTGTCGCTCAAATGCAGGCGGTATTGCGGCGCGGTGGCCGACTTGGCGCCGAACAGATAGCGGCTGAAGATGTTGGGATCTTGAGGACGCATACCTGTATCGGTGTCGAGATAACCGATGTAGTAATCGCCGGCGGAGCGGTTGCGATCCTTCACCGTGAAGCCGCCCGAATCCAGCGTCACCCCCACGCGGCGCCAGGCGCGGTCGAACGGCTCGGCGATGGTGAGTTCAGACGCGCCGTTCTGCGCGGTCAGCGTGGTGGCGGGGCCGGCGGGCACGGCCTGAGCCTGCGCCAGCATCTGGCGGGCGCGATCAGTGCTGGTGCCCAGGTAGACCATCAGGCGCGCCATCATGGCCGCGTCCAGGCCCGGATCCGGCTTGCCGTTGGTCCAGACAACCAGGGCGTTCGGGCTGTTGCTCTCCATCTTCTGGACCATCTGCTCGTGGGTGATGTAGACCTCGGTATGGCCATTCACCCGTTCGATGCGGGTGCGGAAGCGCTCGCGCTCGCCGCTATCGAAAGCGTTGTCCAGGAACGAACCCAGCAGCTTGTACATCAGGCTGTCGTCGACCTTGGCGCGGTTCTCGGCCCAGTCGGTCTGCAGCAGGCCGGCCTGCGGATCGTTGGTGCTGAGCGTGAAGCCCACGCTCGTCCAGAAGTCCACCAGCTTGGGGAAGACCTGTTCGGGCGGGTGATCGATCACCAGCCAGCGCAGGTCGCCGTCGCGCTCGATGCGCATGTCGTTGCGCTGCGGCAGCACGTTGCTGGCGGACCCGCCCGAGGCGGCCGCCGCGGCCGCGTCCTTGCTCTGCTGCTGGTATTGATTGAACGACGTGGCGCCCCCCGCGTCGGGCGCGCGATAGCGAGGATCGGAAGCCGCCTGGGTCAGATCGGGCGGGATGGTCAGCGGATTGGCGGAATGGGCGCTCTTGTAGTTGATAGGCTCATCGGTGCCTAGCGCCTTGTTGATGCTGTCGCAGCCGGCCAGCTGAGCCAGGCTCAGGGCCAATGCAATCGATGCCGCGGGCTTAACCCAACGCCCGGCATGACGCTTGTTCATACGTATCCTCGCGATTTTCAAAGAAGACCGGTTTCGCTCAAAGCCTGACGCACCGTAGCGTGGTGCGCCGCGCCCAGTTCGCACAGGGGCAGGCGATAGCCCAGTTTGGTACGGCCCATCTGGGCCAGCGCCCATTTGACCGGAATAGGATTGGCCTCGACGAACAAGACCTTGTTCAAGCGGGCCAGGCGGGCATTGAGCTCGCGCACCTTGATGACGTCGGCCGCGAGCGCCGCCATGCACAACTCGTGCATCAGGCGCGGCGCCACGTTGGCCGTGACCGAGATATTGCCGCGACCTCCCAGCAGAATGAGCGCCGCCGCGGTGGCGTCGTCGCCGCTGAACACCTGGAAGCTGGCCGGCGCGTCGCGCAGGAGCGGCGCCACGCGGCCGATGTCGCCCGTGGCGTCCTTGATGCCGACGATGCCGGGCACCTGGGCCAGGCGCAGCACGGTTTCGTTGGACAGATCCGCCATCGTGCGGCCCGGCACGTTATAGAGCAGCGCCGGCAGCGCCACCGCCTCGGCGACCGCGCGGAAATGGCGGTACATGCCTTCCTGGCTGGGCTTGTTGTAGTAGGGCACGACCGACAGGCCGGCCTGCGCGCCGACCTTCAGGGCATGGCGCGACAGGTGGATGGCCTCTTCGGTGGAATTGGCGCCCACCCCGGCAATGACGGGGATGCGGCCGGCCGCGTGCTCGACCGCGATGCGGATCAACTCGGCGTGCTCGTCTATGGAAACGGTGGGCGATTCGCCCGACGTGCCGACCACGACGAGCGCATCCGTGCCTTCGGCCACGTGCCAGTCGATCAACGCACGGTAGGCGTCGAAGTCCAGACTGCCGTCTGGGTGCATCGGGGTCACCAGGGCAACCATGCTGCCTTGGAAGACAGGGGTCGTTGTCATCGAAAACTCCAGACCTGGACTCGGCAGGCCGGTTGAAAGCGGATTAAACCGGCAAGTTTACTGGATAACGCTCGTAACGCTATACAAATTCCCATTACAGGAACCAGCTCACCACCATGCGCCCAAAAAACAGGAACGGCCCCAGAAACAGGCCCAACGCGCCCGTGACCAGCAAAAGCAGCACGATCATCAGGCCGTAGGGTTCGATGCGGGCGTAATGCCAGGCCGCCCGGTTGGGCAACAGGCTGAAAACGATGCGCCCGCCGTCCAGCGGCAGCACGGGCAGCAGGTTCATGGCCATGAGCACCAGGTTCACGTTCACCCCGGCCACCGCCATGTTGAACCAGAAGTACTCGTGCATGCCGCTGCTGGCGTAAACCCGCAACAGGAGCGTCCAGGCCAGCGCCATGGCCAGGTTGGCCGCCGGCCCCGCCAGGGCCACCCACAGCATGTCCTTCTTGGGGCGGCGCAGGCGGCCGAAATCCACGGGCACGGGCTTGGCCCAGCCGAACAGCACGCCGGTGCCGCCCAGCAGCTTGGCGCCCAGGAGCATGACCAGCGGCACCAGCAGCGTGCCGATCGGGTCGATGTGGCGGGCGGGGTTGAGGCTGACCCGGCCGGCCTGGTAGGCCGTCGGATCGCCGAACAGGCGCGCCACATAGCCATGGGCCGCTTCGTGCAGCGTAATCGCGAAGATCAGCGGCAAGGCATAGACCGCGATGGTCTGGATGATTTCGTTCATGGAGAAATTGTAGGCGCGCCGCGGGGGCGTGTTCAGGCCAGGCCCAGCAGCGCCGGATCGCCGCGCCCCCGGCGCAGCACAGCCGGCTCCGCGCCGGTCAGGTCCACCACGGTGGTGGGAGACTGGGCGCAGGCCCCCGCGTCAAGCACCGCCGCCAGTTCGTGCGCATAGCGTTCGACGATTTCCTCGGGGTCGTTCAGGGCGTCCGTTTCGTCTTTGGGGATGAGCGTGGTCGACAGGAGCGGCTCGCCGATCTCCTCGAGCAGGGCCAGGGCGACCTTGTGCTCCGGCACGCGGATGCCTATGGTCTTGCGCGAAGGATGCGACACCCGCCGCGGCACCTCGCGCGTGGCCTCCAGAATGAAGGTCCAGGGCCCGGGCGTAGCCGCCTTGAGGAGCCGATATTGCCGGTTGTCGACCTTGGCCATCAGGCCGATCTCGGCCAGATCGCGGCACAGCAGCGTCAAATGATGGCGCTCGTCCAGACCCCGCAGGCGGCGCATGGCGTCGGCGGCATTCTTGTCGTCGAGCCGGGCCGTCACGGCATAGCTGGAGTCGGTGGGAACGGCCAGAAGGCCCCCGTCGCGCAGCCATTGCACGGCCTGCCGCAGCAGGCGGGGTTGAGGATTGTCGGGGTGCAGGGTCAGTAGCAAAGCCATATGGCTATCCTAGCATTGCCGCGCCCGCCTCACGAGGCCGGTCCGGTTCAGCCCTGCACGCCCATCAGGCCGTCGACGATCGCCTGGCCGTGGGAAACGGCCGCCTGAACAGCCTCGCGCGGGCTGTAGACGACGCTGCCCTGCTCGAAGCACGGCACGCGGTATTCGTGACCGGGGTCCTGCACGGAGTTGGCCGCGACGATCTGCACGGTGGCGGTAAAGATCGGACTGCTCGCATTAGCCGCCACGATTTCTTCCGAGGAGCCTCGCAGCACCTTGGCGGTCAGGCGATAGCCTTTATAGACAAAATTGTTTTGAATCACGCAATGCTCCTTCTAACCCAGCATAACGTGGCTTGATGACGGTTTACGTATAACTGTGGTCCGCCAGCGACAAGGACAAACCCGGCAATCATGGCCCCCAAAGTCCCCGGTTCTGCCGGATTTTCGTGCTAGAATCTCGCTTCTTTGCCGTAGGGGCCACCATATAGTGGCCATTACGCTGTGGTGGCCGTAGCTCAGTTGGTAGAGTCCCGGATTGTGATTCCGG
>CALGFL010000025.1 GCA_937881145.1 uncultured Bordetella sp. | reverse complement strand
TTGCCCTTGAACGCGGGGGCGTTTCCCGTCGGCTACGGCCAGAACGACAGACCGATCTGCGTCCAAGCCATTGCGCGGCCAGGCGGCGCAGCGGTCTTGCTGGCGTTCGCCCGCCATGCCGAACTGCGGCGTTTCGACGGACAGGGCTTTACCCGCCTGCCTGCTCATCAACCTCTCTAGCGGAACAAGAACACACCATGCCCGCCTTGCATGCTTCTCATGCCCTCAAGCGTTTCCGTGTGCTGGACCTCTCGCGCGTGCGCGCCGGACCGACCTGCGTGCGCATGCTGGCCGATTTCGGCGCCGACGTCATCCGCATCGAACCGCCGCCGGGCGTCGATCCGAACGAAGCGATGTTTGCCGCGGACCGATGGAGCGGCGATTTCCAGAACCTCAATCGCAACAAGCGCTCCTTGACGCTCAATCTTAAAAAGCCGCAAGGCCTGCAGATTCTGCGGCAACTGGTTGCCGACGCCGATGTCGTGGTCGAGAACTGGCGTCCGGATGTCAAGACGCGGCTTGGCGTCGACTACGCCTCGCTCAGCGCGATCAATCCGCGCATCATCCTGGCAAGCATCTCCGGGTTCGGGCAGAGCGGGCCCTACGCCAAGCGACCCGGGTTCGACCAGATCGTGCAGGGCATGGGAGGGTTGATGTCGGTGACCGGGTTTGAAGAGCAAGGTCCAGTGCGCGCCGGCCTGGCGGTCGCCGATTCCAGCACCGGCCTGTATGCCGCGCTGGGCATCCTCACCGCCTTGCTCGAGCGCGAGGTTTCGGGGCGGGGCCAATGGGTTCATGCGTCGTTGCTGCATGCCCAGATCGCGATGATGGATTTTCAGGCGGCGCGTTACCTGAACGATGGCGATATTCCTCGTCAAGAGGGCAACGACCACCCCACCAGCAGCCCCATGGGTCTTTTCCATGCGCGTGACGGCCTGTTCAATCTGGGGGCCTCGGGAGAGGGAAATTGGCGGCGTTTCTGCGATGTGCTTGAGCGCCCCGATTGGCTGGCCGATCCGGAGTTCGAGACGGAAAAGCTCCGGGTACGCAACCGTCAGCGCCTGAACCGCGAGATCCAGGAAGTGTTCATGCAGAAAAGCGTGGCGCAATGGGTCGATGCCCTGAACGCGGCGGGCGTGCCGGCCGGTCCGGTCTATACCGTGCCCCAAGTGTTCAAAGATCCCCAGGTTGCCCATCTGGGCGTTGCGCGCGAATGCGCGGCATGGCAGGGCGGAACGCGCACCCTGATCACGCAGCCGGTCACGCTCGAGCGTACGCCGGCAGACGTCACCCGCACGGCGCCGGGGTGGGGCGAGCATACCGACGAACTATTGCAGGAGCTCGGCTACGGTGCGCAGGCTATCGCCGAGCTGCACCAGGCGGGCGTGGTCTGACCTTTCACCAGGAACCATCACAATGCACGAAACCCCAACCCCCCCAGGCCGTCTGGCCATCGACGAGAGCGTCGCCGGCGTCTTGCGCATCCGCATCGTCAATCCGGCGCGCTACAACGCCATGTCGCTGTCGATGTGGGAAGCGCTCGGCGATGCGCTGGCACAAGCGTCCCAGCGCCCCGATCTGCGGGCCGTCGTATTGCAAGGCGATGGCGATCGGGCGTTCGTGTCCGGCGCGGATATCTCCGAGTTCGGCGCACAGCGCAACGACCCGGCGCAGACCGCGCGCTACGACCGCGCGGTAGCCCGGGCACAAGAGGCGCTCACCACCAGCCCGGTGCCCACGCTCGCTTTGATCCAGGGCGTATGCATGGGCGGCGGCATGGGCCTGGCCCTGGCATGCGATTTGCGTTATTGCAATGCCGCAGCCCGCTTTCGCATGCCGGCGGCCCGGCTCGGGCTGGGCTACGGCCGCGACGGCGTCAAGCGCATGTGCGACATCCTGGGCGCCTCGCGCGCGGCCGATCTGTTTTTGACCGCGCGCACTTTCGACGGCGTCGAGGCCGGGCGCATCGGCATGGTGCACGAAGTGTTTTCGGATGCCGATTTTCCGGCGTTGGCGCAGGCACGGGTGCAAGCCGTGGCCGAGAACGCGCCGCTCACGCTGCGCGCGGCCCGGCTGGCCATGCGCCACGTTCTGGGCGGTCCGGGCGCGCCGGACGCGCAACAGGTCGATGACGCGGTCCAGGCCTGCTTTCGCAGCCAGGATTATCAAGAAGGACAGATTGCTTTTCGTGAAAAAAGAGCGCCGGCTTTCATGGCGCGATAAGGCTGCCGAACCTGAAGTAAAGGGTATTGCAGCCGCTTGATCCTGAGTCAGTCCAGTGTAGTCGTCCATAGGGGAAAAAAATGAAAGTGATTTATCGCATTACGGTGGCCGCGGCACTGCTGGGCCATGCCGCGTCGAGCGCGGCAGTCGGTCCCGCGCCCAAAGGGCCCGCCCAGACCGAGACGCTGACGGTGGGCTTTGTCAAAGTGGGGCATCTGTCTCCCATGATGGACATCGCCGAGCGCATGAAAACCTGCAACGTCAACGTCAAATCGGCCGAGTTCGTGCGCTATGCCGACGCGCGCACGGGGCTCATGTCGGTGTCCGTGGACGTGGCCGGTATCGGCCCGGCCGACCTGGCGATTGCCTTGGCTCAGGGTAGCGATCGCGTGGTGGGCTTGACGGGCGTGGCATCCTCGCCCAAGTACCTGGTCGTTCGCAAGGGCGTCAAGATCGACGACTGGAAGGACCTGGCCGGCAAGCGCATCGGCATTGCGCCGGGCTCGGCCGTCTGGTTCCAATGGGCGGCCACGCTGGCCGAAAAGGGCATCCCGTACAACACCTTCAAGGCGGTCAACGTGCAAGGCGGCGGCACGGCCTTCGTGCAGGCGCTCAAGCGCGGGGACGTCGATGCGGTAGCCCTCTGGGAGCCGTTCGAGTCGCAGATGGTGGTTAGCGGCGACGCGTATTTCGCCAAGAACCTGGAGTACGACAAGTCCAAATCCGTCGGCGCCGAACTGGGCATCCTGGCGGCGACTCGCGATGCCCTGCAGAACAAGCATGAGGCCATGCTCTGCTTCATGTGGGCCTACAAGAGCGAGGAAGAAAAACTGGCCAAGGATCCCGAGGCCTTTGCGCAGGTCTACTCAAAATATACCGGCCTGCCGCTCGATGTCACGCGCGAGTCGGCCAAGCTCATCAAGCTCGGGGGCGTCCTGGATCTGGATCAATTGCGCCGTCAGGCCAAGACGTTCCATGATCTTGGGGTGATTCCCAAAGATGTCAGCGCCGAGATCGGGAAAGTCTGGGATCCCTCCCTGGTCAAGGCGGTGGAATAACAAGTCATGTACGAGCGGCCTGCCTGCGCAGGCCGCTCGAACCCGTACAAGGGGAGAAGCAGGTGAGTTCATCGACAGTGAATCTGAAGCAACCGAATGCGTCGCCGGGCACGACCAAAGCACGTGGCCTGCGTCGGCCGGGCTTCAGACGAACGGCTATCGGCCTGGTCGTGCCGATCTTGATTTTGCTGGCCTGGCAGTGGGTGGGGCAAAGCGCCGCCATGGCCGGGTTGGTGCCTACCCCGGTGCAAGTGGCGCGGGCCTGGTATGTCTGGATGTTCGGCAATCCGGGCTTGGGCCTGAATCCGTATCAGGGCACCTGGCTGGGCAATGTGCAGTATTCGTCGCTGCGGGTGCTGCAGGGTTTCCTGCTGGCCATGCTGCTCGGCATCCCCCTGGGGCTGTCGATCGGCTGGAGCCGTCTGATGTCCCACATGTTCGATCCCCTGATCCAGGGCTTGCGCCCGATCCCGATCACGGCCTGGCTGCCTTTTTCCATCGCCCTGTTCGGCATCCGCGACATGGGGGCGATCTTCCTGATCTTTCTGGGCGGCTTCTACGCCATCGTTGTCAATACGACGCAGGGCGCCCGGGACGTGGACCGCAACCTCGTGCGCGCGGCGCAGATGATGGGGGCCAAGCCGGCCCACATGCTGCGTCGCGTGGTGTTGCCCGCGGCCATGCCCTCCATCTTCACCGGCCTGCGCATCGGGCTGGGCATCTCCTGGACCGCCGTCATCGTCTCGGAAATGGTGGCGGTCAAATCCGGCCTGGGCTACGTGCTGTGGGACGCCTATTACGTGGGCCGCATGGACATCGTGCTCGCCGACATGGTGTCGATCGGCCTGATGGGGTTCATCAGCGACCGCCTGATCGTGATGATCGAACATCACGTCCTGGCCTGGCGCATGTTGCAGAATCATTGAGGAAGTCATGTCGGATATTTCGATTACGCAGCTGAGCAAGATTTACCCGGGCATCACGCCCGTTCATGCGCTGGACAATATCGATCTGAACGTGTCCGAGGGCGAGTTCGTCGCGCTGCTCGGCCCCTCGGGTTGCGGCAAGTCCACCTTGTTGAACCTGATCGCCGGCTTCGAGTCGCCGACCCATGGGGATCTGCGGGTCGGCGGCGCGTCCGTCTCCAAGCCCGGACCCGAGCGGGGCGTGGTGTTTCAGGAGGCGGCGCTTTTCCCCTGGCTCAATGTCTGGGAGAACGTGGTGTTCGGCCCCAAACTGGCCGGCCAGCCCAAGAGCGCCTATGTCGAGCGGGCCAAGGAAATGCTCGAGATCACGGGGCTGTCCGGGTTCACGCGGCACCTGCCCGTGCAACTGTCGGGCGGCATGCGCCAGCGCGTGGGCATCGCCCGCGTGCTGACCCTGGGCTCGCAGGTGCTGCTGATGGACGAGCCGTTCGGCGCCCTGGATGCCCAGACCCGCCTGACGATGCAGGAACTCCTGCTCTCGGTGTGGCAGGCCCTGCGCAAAACCGTGGTCTTCGTCACGCATGACATCGACGAGGCCATCCTGCTGGCCGACACCATCTATGTGATGTCGGCGCGGCCGGGACGCATTGCCACGCGCATCACGGTTCCGATCGAACGTCCGCGCTCGCTCGATCTGATCACCGGCGACGTATTCAACGACCTCAAGCGCGAAATC
>CALGFL010000024.1 GCA_937881145.1 uncultured Bordetella sp. | reverse complement strand
CCGTTTGCGCATGGTGGTGGCGAGCTTTCTGACCAAGGATCTTGGCATCGACTGGCGCCGGGGCGAACGCCACTTTGCCGCGCACTTGAACGACTATGACCTGGCAGCCAACAACGGCGGCTGGCAGTGGGCTGCCTCCACCGGTTGCGATGCCCAGCCATGGTTCCGCATTTTCAACCCGGTGACGCAGTCGCAGCGGTTCGATCCCGACGGCGATTTCATACGCCGCTACGTGCCCGAGCTCGCTTGCGTGCCGGCCAGGCACATACATTTTCCATGCGCCATGAAGCCGCTGGAGCTGCAGGCTTGCGGCCTGAAGCTGGGCCAGGACTACCCGATGCCAGTGGTGGATCACGCGCAGGCGCGTGAACGCACGCTGATGCGCTTTCGCGTGCCGAGCGACTAGGGCCAGGCGGTCGAACGACGCCCGGGTGCCTGGAGAGCACGCGCGAAGAGCGCTGGCCTGGCGGCAAATTTCCTTTTTAGGGTGCATCCAAGCCGAGCGCTCACGCGTATAGGTGATGGCAGTACTCGGAAAACACCTTATTGAAAAGGAAATACCATGAAAGCCACTCTTTGGTCAGTCGCTCTTGCAGCAGCGCTGTCGGCCGGCACGGCGGTCGCCGCATCGGTTGATGTCGGCGGCGCCGCCATGTTCCCGGAAAAAAATATTGTGCAAAATGCCGTGAATTCGAAAGATCACACGACATTGGTGGCTGCGGTCAAGGCTGCCGGCCTTGTGTCTACCCTGGAAGGCAAGGGGCCGTTTACCGTCTTTGCCCCGACCAACATGGCTTTTGATGCGCTGCCTGAAGGCACCGTTCAAAACCTTCTCAAACCGGAAAACAAGCAGCAGCTCGTCAAAGTCCTGACATACCATGTGGTTCCCGGCCGCTACACCAAGCATGACCTCGAAAATCTGATACGTAAACATGGCGGCGAGGCCCGGATCAAGACGGTCGAGGGCGGGATGCTCACCTTCATGATGAACGGCCCGCAAAATATCCAGATCCAGGACAGCTCCGGCGGCGTGGCCGACGTCAGCACTTATGATGTCATCCAGAAAAACGGTGTCATCGACGTCGTGGACAGGGTTTTGTTGCCCAAGTAAGCCTGTTTTTGGCTAAGATTTGCAGGGGGGCTCCCGTGACATGAGCCCCCCGTCCGGCAAAACCATTGCATGGGGGCGACGGATTCTCCTCAGATCAAATATCAACGTTGGATCGCTGCTTGATCGGTCAAAAAATTTCGTCTTCGATCAAAGGCGTTTTCATGGACCTTCAGCTAGATTGTCTTTCCAGATCTGTGGTGTCGGCCAGGACAGTCGAGGAGCTGACCCGGCCGCTGCTGGAAACCCTGGAAGCGGTTTCCGGCCTGGAGTCCACCTATTTGACCGCCATCGATCTGGCGGCGGGCGTCCAGCGTATTCTCTACGCCCGCAATACCGGCCTGCTTCAAATTCCGGAAGGGGCGCAGGTGCCCTGGAACGACACCCTGTGCAAGCGGGCCCTGGAAGAAGGGCGATTTTTTACCGATGATGTGGACGCATGCTGGGGCGATAGCGTCGCGGCGAAAAAACTCGGCATCCATACCTATCTGAGCACGCCGGTCAAGCTGACCGACGGGTCGCTGTACGGCACTTTGTGCGGGGCAAGCACCGAGCCGCATGCCTTGCCACCCAATACGGTGCACGTACTCATGCTATTTGCGAGCCTGATCTCGCAGCAGGTGGAACGCGAAAACGTGGTGCGGCAGCTATGCCAGGCGAACGAGCGGCTCGCCAGCTACGCCGCCACCGATTTCCTGACGCAATTGTCCAACCGGCGCGCCTTGCAGCAGAAAATGGTGCACCTGCCTGAAAGCCCCGACGCGCGCGATGTCCCGGTGTTGATCGCGTTCGTGGATCTGGATGGATTCAAGAACATAAATGACATGCATGGCCACGATATCGGCGATAAGTTCCTTATGGAGCTTGCGGCTCGCCTGCGTGCCATACTGCGCGCGGGCGATATGGCAGCCCGTATCGGCGGCGACGAATTCGTAGTGGTCGCGGCCGGCCCCGATTGTTCGGATCCGGGTGTGCTCGCCGCCGCCCGGCAGGCCTTTCAGGAGCGCGTATTCCTGGCCACGGCTGGCGAGTATCTGCTTGGAGACGTGCGGCTCGATTACGTGGGTGCCAGCGTCGGCGTGCTGGACGTGAGACCCGGCACACACGATGCCGCGCGGGCGCTCAGGCAGGCCGATGAGCAGATGTACCAGGTCAAGAGAGCGCGCAGGGCCGCCGCCATGCGTGCCCGATAGCGGCAGGACGCCTGCCCGGCCGCGCACTGCCAGGCAGCGCAGGCGTCGCCCCCGAATCGGCATGCATGGTAATCATGCTGCGCCGACTACCGGCCGCTTTCCACCGCTATCGCCGCCGCCACGATCGGCGGCAGCGCGAAGCACCACATGCCGATTCCGATATAGGCCAGCGCGGCCATGGCGCAGCCGAACGCGAAAATCAGCACGGCCGGCACCAGCTTGCGCAAGCGCTGCTGCGCGGCAGCTCGCTCGGGGGCATCCACCCCGCGCAGCAGATCGGCCAGGTCGAGCATGACCTGCGTGGTCGTGCCGGTCATCAGTGTCGAAGGTGGGACGTTGGCCAGATGCATGCGATGAACCGCGTTCTGTATGGCCATGGCGGCCACCATCAGCATGCCGGCCGAGAACGCCAGCCCGGTGCCGCTGTCGGGAAACGGGCCGTAAGCGATCATGATGAGCGCCGCCGCCGCGAGAAGGACGATTTTGGTCCCCAGCAGCAAGTCCACCGAGCGCGACAGCCGCGCCAGCAACACCAGCGCGCAGAACACCGGCAGGGCAGACAGCTTGGCCAGCGCTCCGCTTGTTCCGTACACCAGCGATGCGGCCAGCGTGACGAAGTTGCCGGTCACGTGGGCGGTGAACAAGCCATGCAGAGCCAGAAAGCCGGCGGTGTCGACGTAACCGGCATTGAATCCAAGCAATCCGGTCAGTCGAGGGGAAGCAGTGATCTGTCTCATGTGGGTTCCCATCCAGAGCAAGGTTGCGAAGGCGCTGCGTCAGCTACTTTGCGCGTCTCTGGGATCGAGCCCGGCGACCGGCGCAAAGCCTCCCGCCAACCCGAGATGCGCGACGAACGTATTGACCGCCACGAAGCGTACCGCGCTGCCGCCCAGGAAGGGATGCGCCAGTTCGGCCAGCGCGATCATGGCATGGTGCGCTCCGTTGGGGGGTTAGACGGCCCAGCAGGAGCAGCCCAGGGCGCCGAAGAATCCCTTGAGGTCCGAGACCGGCGTCGTCGATGCCCAGGCGCGGGCATGGGCGTGCCCGTGCAGGCCGCAGGCGGTCGCGCAGCCGCACGAGGCCATGGCCTGGTAGCGCGGATAAAGCGAGTTCCTGCCGGCGCCTTCCGGTTCGCCCCAAGCGCCGTAGCCCTTGAACAGGCGCGTGGGCGACCAGTCGGGCATGGCCGGCGGCAAGGCGTTGTCGTCCAGCGCGGCGAAATCGCCTTCGCCGTAGACGACGCGCCCGCCCACCACGGTCAGGTGCGAGGTCAGGAACGAGATCTCGTCCTCGGGCACGCCGAAGTAGTCTTTGCTCGGAACGATGAAGTCCGCGAACTGGCCTGCCTGGATGCGCCCGCGCCGGCCTTCCTCGTTCGAGAACCAGGCCACGTTCTCGGTCCACATGCGCAGCGCCGTTTCGCGGTCCAGCAGATTGCGCTGCGGATAGAGCTGCATGCCGCCCAGGGTTTTACCGGTGACCATCCACGACAGCGACACCCAGGGGTTGTACGAGGCAACCCGCGTGGCGTCGGTGCCCGCCGAAATCTTGACGCCTCGCTCCAGAATGCGCTTGAAGGGGGGAGATGCCTCGGTGGCCTTGGCGCCGTAGCGTTCGGCGAAATACTCGCCTTGGTAGGCCATGCGGTGCTGCACGGCGATGCCGCCGCCCAGGGCCGCGATGCGGTCGATGGATTTGTCCGAGATCGTCTCGGCATGGTCGAAGAACCAGTTGATGCCCGCCAGCGGCGTGTCCCGATCGACCTTCTCGTACACGTCGAGCGCGCGCGAAATGGTTTCGTCGTAGGTGGCGTGCAGGCGCCAGGGCCAGCGGTTCTGCGCCAGGATGCGCACCACGTCTTCGAGCTCGCCTTCCATTTGCGGCGGCATCTCGGGGCGGTCGACGCGAAAGTCCTCGAAGTCGGCGGCGGAATAGACCAGCATCTCGCCCGCGCCGTTGTGGCGAAAGTAGTCGTCGCCCTGTTTGTACTTGACCGACGAGGTCCAGTTGAGGAAGTCCTCCTTTTCCTGCCTGGGCTTTTGCGTGAACAGGTTGTAGGCCAGGCGCACGGTGATCTGGCCCGCGTCGGCCAGCATCTGCATGACCTTGTAGTCTTCGGGATAGTTCTGGTAGCCGCCGCCGGCGTCGATGACCCCGGTCACGCCCAGGCGGTTCAGCTCGCGCATGAAGTGCCGGGCGGAATTGAGCTGATACTCCAGCGGCAGCTTCGGTCCCTTGGCCAGCGTGGCGTAGAGGATCGTGGCGTTGGGCCGGGCCAGCAGCAGCCCCGTGGGATGGCCGCCGGCATCGCGCACGATCCGGCCTGCCGGCGGATCGGGTGTGTCTTGGGTGTAGCCCACGGCGCGCAGCGCCGCCGCGTTGAGTAGCGCGCGATCATATAGATGCAGCAGGAACACCGGTGTATCGGGTGCGATGGCATTGATCTCGTCGAGGGTGGGCAGGCGCTTCTCGGCGAACTGGTGTTCGGTGAAGCCGCCGACCACGCGCACCCATTGCGGCGCCGGGGTGATGGCGACCTGGCGCCGCAGCATGTCCAGCGCATCGGCGAGGGAACGCACGCCGTCCCAGCGCAATTCCATGTTGTAGTTCAGGCCGCCGCGCACCACGTGCGTGTGGTTGTCGAACAGGCCAGGCAGGACATGCCGGCGCTTGAGATCGACGACCCGGGTGTTGCTGCCTGCCAAGGGCAGGATCTCCTCGTCGCTGCCGACGGCGACGAACTTGCCGGCGCTGACCGCCACGGCGCCGGCGACCGGCCTGGCACGGTCGAGCGTCGTGATGCGGCCGTTATGAAAAATGATGCCGGGATGGGAGTCGGGCATGATGCGTGCTCCTTTGCTGTCTTCGGAGGCGGGGCCGTCGCGTTGCCGTCGGCGCCTGGGCGTGCTCGCGCTCGGCCGCCTTGGCCAGGCCGACGACATTGTTCTTCAAGGCCTGGCGGTCCATGGACTGCACGCCGAAGGCCATTTAGGGCTGCTGGTCGATGAAGATGACCTGGCTGTTCTGCGGGGTCAGGACTTCGAGATACTTGGACATGAAAGGCTCCTTGGGGGGATTTTCAAGCGGGCCATCAAAAAAATTCAAGCAGCGACGTCGACCAGGATCAGCTCGGCGTCCTCGCTGGCGGTCACGCGGATGGTGTCTTCGCCCTGGATGGCCGCGCCGTCGCGGGCATCCAGGGCGACGCCGTTGACTTCGATCTTGCCCTTGGCCGGCACCAGATAGCCGTAGCGCTCCTTGTCGGCAAAGCGGTACTCGGCGGTTTCCCCGGCCTTGAGGGTCGCGCCCAGCACGCGCGCGCTCGTGCGGATCGGCAGTGCATCGTCATCTCCGTCCAGGCCGCTGGCCAGCGCGACGAACTGGCCCGAGCGTTCGCCCTTGGGAAACGGCTTGGTGCCCCAGGACGGCAACTGGCCCTTGCTGTCCGGAAAGATCCAGATCTGAAAGATCCGGGTGACGCCGGGCTCGTAGTTGTATTCGGCATGGCGGATGCCGCTGCCGGCACTCATCACCTGCACGTCGCCGGCCTCGGTGCGGCCCTTGTTGCCCAGGCTGTCCTGATGCGTGATCGCGCC
>CALGFL010000023.1 GCA_937881145.1 uncultured Bordetella sp. | reverse complement strand
GGCGATCGCGTCCGCCCTGTCGGAAACGCTTCAATTGCATGTGAGCGGCAATGAAGATCTGCTTTTGGCGCGCCGCAACTTCGGCCAATGGGTGGAGGTCGCGGCAAGCAGCTTGAGGCATTACAGTGCCCGGCTGGTTTTCCGGACCTCGGGCACGACCGGAAAACCCAAGCCTTGCATGCACCCCTTGGCCGATCTGGAGCAGGAGGCGCAATACCTGTGCAACGCACTGGCAGGCACGCGGCGCGTGCTCGCGGCCGTGCCGTCGCATCATATCTACGGCTTTCTTTTCACCGTGTTGTTGCCGCTGCGCCTGGGCGGCATCGAGGTGGTCGATATTCGGCAGGTTCCCCCGTCGGCGCTCCCCGGCCTGATGTCACCAGGCGATCTGGTGGTCAGCCATCCCGTGCATTGGGCGCTCGTTGCCCGATATGCCGGAGCGCTTCCAGAAGGGGTATGCGGGGTGACATCGACCGCCCCTTGCCCCCCCGAACTGGCGCAAGCGCTCACGGCCGAAAATGGCCTGCGGCGTCTGATGCAGATGTATGGAAGTTCCGAGACCGCAGGCGTCGGTTTTCGTGAAGCATCGACGCTTCCTTTCCAACTGCTGCCTTTCTGGCGCCGCGATGCGGCGGATCCCCTGCGCCTGGTGCGCCGCGCAAGCGACGGAACCGAAAAGAACGTGACGCTGCAGGACCGGTTGGAATGGGTGGATCCGCATCACTTCACCCTTCGCGCCCGACTTGACAATGCTGTCCAGGTAGCGGGCGTCAACGTGTTTCCAGAGCGTGTCCGCGAGGTGCTATTGCAACATCCGCAGGTCGCGGATGCGGCAGTGCGCTTGATGGCCGAGCACGAAGGGGAGCGACTGAAGGCATTCGTTGTCCCGGTGGCCGGGACCGACCCGCAGGCACTCGCCGCCGAGCTCGAGCGCTGGGCGACGGCACGCCTGACTGCGCCCGAGAGGCCGAAAGCCTTTGCTTTTGGCGCGCAACTGCCCGTCGATGAGCGATCCAAGCTTGCCGACTGGCCTGCCGCCCAGGGCGCAGCGGCGCGATAGCCCTCAATTGCTATTGCCGCCGCTCTCGTTCCCGAGCCCAGGCAGCATCTGCTCCAGCTCGCCGGCATCGCGCTCATGCCCGTTGATGGACAGCTTTCCCTTGCCGTACTGCACGTCGGTCACCAGATTGGTCCCATCGTCGCGCACCAGCCCCAGCATCATTCCGACCCCCGCCACGCCATTGACCTGCCTGGGCGCCGCCTTGTCGGCATCCTGCTGGCTCATGCCCTGCGCGATCACCAGATAGCTTGCGGCCAACTCGTTGAGCATGGCCTTGGACAGCACCAGCTTGGCCGACAACGAATCCAGCGAAGGCGTGACCGCGTTCGCATCGGCCGGCTGCCCAGGATCGTTCCGCGGAAACTGCCCCTTGGCCGTCATCATGAACCGGCCCTCGCCCTTGTCCGTCTTCCAGAGCAGCGGATCGATCGCCAGCGACTGCGGATTGGCCTTGATCGACACCTGCCCGCCGCCCAGGTCCGCGCCGTCGTACGACAGCGAGGCAAACTGCGTCGTGCTTTGCAGATCCTGCGTGGAACGATTGAACTTGCTGTGCGACTGCGCGCCGCCGAACGCGATCTTGTGGCCCTTGTAGGTAAAGTCCAGAGGCGCCACATCCAGCGTGCTCTGCGTCTTGCCGCCATAAGACAAAGCGATGTTGCTCGAAACCGGCGTCTTGCCGTGCGCCGCTTCGAACAGGGGCTTGGCCGCGTCGGTCTGCACGATCTCGCTGTGCACCCAGGCCAGGCGCGGCCCGACGATGCCGTGCGCCAGTGCCTGCAGCGGCAAAGGACCGTGATAGGCCGTCACGTCCACCTGCAGCACGCCGGCCGGCAGCGCCGGATTGCTCGCGTCCCGATCTTTGCCCACCATGGTCAGGCCGTAGCGCGCATGCGAGGAGAAAAAACCGCGCGTATAGCTCAGCTGCTCGATCTTCATGCCATAGGCCGGATAGACCTGGACCAGGCGCTGATTCAGCTGCGCCAGCCGCTCGGGCGCTTCGGCTTCGAGGCGCTTGCCCGTGTACCAGGTGCCGCCCAGCCAGCCCGCGACCAGGACTACGGCGATCCCGCCGGCAATCGCTGATTTTTTCATGTGGAATCCCAACTCGAAATCGATAAAAAAGCCGCGCCGGAAACCTTCCGACGCGGCTCTATGGTACTTGAATGCGATCCGGCGATTCCGCCCCGATCTTTGCTCTACTTGGCCACCGGCATCGCGAACTCGGCGCCCTTGGCAATGCTGTCGGGCCAGCGCTGCATGATGCTCTTGTTGCGCGTGTAGAAGCGCACGCCCTCTTCGCCGTAG
This sequence comes from uncultured Bordetella sp., assembly GCA_937881145.1. GTDB lineage: Bacteria > Pseudomonadota > Gammaproteobacteria > Burkholderiales > Burkholderiaceae_B > Bordetella. Next base: position 599 of record CALGFL010000023.1, on the reverse strand, counting down.
GCGTGATGGTCGCCGAACAGCGAGCGCTTCCAGCCGCCGAACGAATGCCAGGCCATGGGCACCGGAATGGGCACGTTGATGCCCACCATGCCCACCTTGATCTGGCGCGCGAAAGCCCGCGCGATGCCGCCGTCGGACGTGAAGCACGCCACGCCGTTGCCGAACTCGTGGGCGTTGATCAGCTCGACCGCGCTGGCGAAATCGGGCACGCGCACGATGCAGAGTACCGGGCCGAAGATCTCTTCGCGGTAGATCTTCATGTCGGTCTTGACGTGATCGAACAGCGTGCCGCCCAGGAAGAAGCCGTTCTCGCGGCCGGGCACCTTCAACTCGCGCCCGTCGACCAGCATCTTGGCGCCCGAGGCGATGCCGTCCTCGATATAGCCCAGGATCTTGGCACGATGCTGCGGCGTGACCACCGGCCCCATCTCGGCGTCGCGCTCCATGCCGTCCTTGATCACCAGCGACTTCACGCGCGGCACCAGGCGCTCGATGACCTGGTCGGCCACGTCGCCCACCATCACGGCCACCGAGATCGCCATGCAGCGCTCGCCGGCCGCGCCGTAGGCCGCGCCCATCAGCGCGTCGACGACCTGGTT
>CALGFL010000022.1 GCA_937881145.1 uncultured Bordetella sp. | reverse complement strand
AGGTGTTCGCCAATGCCATCCAGGACAGCTTCTCGCTCAAGAAGACCTCGACCGCGGCCAGCGTGGGCGTGAGCGTCCTGGGCAGCGTGTCGCTGCCCTTCATGTCCTCGGACGACGCGCTGGTCAAGACCAGCTCGATGACGGTGACGCGGCCGCAGTTCTACAGCGGCTTCTTCGATCTGCTGCATCAATACCTGGCCGTGGCCCAGCTCGAACAGCCCGCGATTGTCCACAAAAAGCCCGCGGCGCCGGCCCAAGTCCCTGCACCGATCGTTACGCCCACCGTGCCGCTGACGCCCGAAAATACCGGCATACCCAAGCCCGCGCCCGAGCCCAAGGCCGAGGCGCCTGCGCCCAAGGCCGAGCCGGCGGCAGCGCCCGCCGCGCCTGCATCGAGTCCTGCCGCCACGACTACGCCGCCCGCCGCCGGCGCGGTGCCGGCCTCCTCGACCGCGCCGGCCACCGACGGCGCGGCGCCCAAACCCGCGCAATGAACCGCGCTATTGGCGCTGGGACGGATTGTTCCGCCCACGGGGCTATCTACGGCGAAAACGTTTGTCCATAATGCGCGCTTTCCCAATTTATCAATAGGTATCCATCATGCTTCCCAAGTGCGAAGACGGCGGCAAACTGATTCTGCGGTTGGTCCTGGGCCTGCTTATCCTGTTCCACGGCACCTGGAAACTGCAGCACGGCGTGGGTTTCATCGGCGATATGCTGGTCAAGCACGGCCTGCCCGGCGCGCTCGGTTATCTGGTCTACGTCGGCGAGGTCGTCGCGCCGTTGATGATCGTCCTGGGCATCCTGGGCCGGCTCGGCGCGCTGATCATCGTCATCAACATGCTCACGGCCCTGGCCCTGGTGCACACCAGCCAGTTCTTCACCGCCAACCCCAAGTCCGGCGGCTATGCCCTGGAACTGCAATTCATGTACCTGTTCGGCGCCCTGTCCCTGTTGGCGTCGGGCATGGGCCGCTTCGTGATCGGCGGCTCCAAGCTGAACTAAGGCCACAGCGTTTCATCGAACGGGCCGTCATGCCGGGCATGTCGGCCCGTTTCTTTTGTCTTGCTGCGCCGGGCGGCGCGGTATAAAGACATAAGCAGACCATGGGCCGCAAGCCGGCCAGGAATTCGTGCATGAACTCTATCAATGATTTTTCCGCGGCCGGCATCGACGGCCAGGAGCGCCGTTTGGCGGACTACGCCGGGCAGGTGCTGCTGGTGGTCAACGTGGCATCGCGCTGCGGTTTCACGCAGCAATACGAGGGACTGCAAGCGCTGCAGCGCGACTATGCCGACCGCGGCTTCCAGGTGCTGGGCTTTCCCTGCAACCAGTTCGGCCACCAGGAGCCGGGCAACGAGGCCGAGATTCTCGGTTTTTGCGAGACCCAATACGGCGTGAGCTTTCCCATGTTCGCCAAGATCGAGGTCAACGGCGACAAGGCGCATCCTCTCTATCGCTGGCTCAAGTCGAGCAAGCCCGGCGTGCTGGGCACCGAGGCGATCAAATGGAATTTCACCAAATTTCTGATAGGCCGCGACGGTCAGGTGATCGCGCGCTATGCGCCCGCCGATACGCCGCAATCGCTGCGCGCGGATATCGAATCGGCGCTGGCGCGGGGCAAGCCGGTATGATGCACGGCTATTCCTGAGACTATCCCGGGCCGGCATCGGCGGCCTTGCCATCCCCTCGCCCTTCAACACGGAGCAGGATCGCAGCAATGATCGACCTTTACTACTGGACCACGCCCAACGGGCACAAGATCACCCTCTTCCTTGAAGAAACCGGCCTGCCTTACGCCATCCACCCGATCAACATCGGCAAGGGCGACCAGTTCAAGCCCGAATTCCTGAAGATCTCCCCCAACAACCGCATCCCGGCCATCGTCGACCAGGCGCCGGCCGGCGGCGGCGCGCCGATTCCGGTGTTCGAGTCGGGCGCCATTTTGATGTACCTGGCCGAGAAGACCGGCCGCTTCATTCCTTCCGACCTGCGCGGCCGCGTTCAAGTGCTGGAGTGGCTGTTCTGGCAGATGGGCGGCCTGGGCCCCATGGCCGGGCAGAACCATCATTTCTCGGGCTATGCGCCCGAACCCATTCCCTACGCGATCGAGCGCTACGTCAAGGAAACCAACCGCCTGTACGGCGTACTCGACCGCCGCCTGGCGGATCGGCCCTTCGTGGCGGGCAGCGAATATTCCATCGCCGACATGGCCTGCTACCCCTGGATCGTGCCGCACGAGCGCCAGGGGCAGAAACTCGAAGACTTCCCCAATCTGCAGCGCTGGTTCGAGGCGATCGCGGCGCGTCCGGCCACGGTGCGCGCCTACCATAAGGCCAGGGAAATCAACACCACGCCTTCAGTGAGCGACGAGGCCTCGCGCCGCATCCTGTTCGGTCAGACCGCCCATTCCGCCAAGTGGTGAGGCCCGCTTTCATGCAGCACAGAATGCGCGATTTTCAGGACGCGATGCAACGCGAAAAGGGACGCCGCGGCAACGCGGCAAGGGTCGCAGGGTGGGCTGCCTCGGTTCTGCTGTCGGCCGGTCTT
>CALGFL010000021.1 GCA_937881145.1 uncultured Bordetella sp. | reverse complement strand
CCTGCAAGACCTGGTTCCCGCCGGCGCGCTGAACCACCCGGTCAATGTCTACGTGCGCGGCAACCTCAGCAGCCTCGGCGCGTAATCCCTGGGCATGGTTTCTCTGCGCGGCGCTTGTCGCCGGCGGCGAGAGAAGCCGACTGACCGGCGATCCGTTGCAAGCGCCTTGCTAGCGCGTTGCGACGCGATCGCTTCCGGCCACCTGCTGACCGGGCAACTGGGCGAGCAGGGTGATTTGCGCCTTGTAGGGCGCCACCGCCTTCATGAACGCCGTGCGCTCGTCCGGATCCATGGGGTGAGCCACGGGCAGATCCACCGACAGCGGATCGACGGGTTGATTGTCGACCCGCAATTCGTAATGCAGGTGCGGGCCGGTGGCCCAGCCGGTGGCGCCCACGTAGCCGATGACTTGCCCTTGTTCCACCTTGTCGCCCTTGTGCAAGCCGTCGGCGATATGGCTTTGATGGGCGTAGACGGTGGAGTACTTGCCATAGTTCTTGAGAATGACCACGTTGCCGTAGCCGGTCTGCCATCCGGCGTACTCGACCACGCCGTCGGCCGTGGCATGGATGGGCGTGCCCGTGGGCGCGGCATAGTCGACCCCGGTATGTTCTTTCCAGACCTTGTGCAGCGGATGCATGCGCATGCCAAAGGTCGAGCTGATCCGGGTGAACTTGAGCGCCGTGCGTAGAAACGCGCCGCGCAGACTGTTTCCGCTGAAATCGTAGTAGGCGCCCGTGCCGCCGTCCGGAGCGAACCAGACGGCATCGTAGCGCTTGCCGTTATTGATGAATTCCACGGCCAGCACGCGGCCCGAGCCGGCGTAGCGGCCGTTGTGCATGCGGGTCTGGTACACCACGCGAAAGCGGTCACCCTGTCTCAAGCCATGCAGGAAATCGATCTTCGAGCCAAGGATGTCCGCGATCTGCAGCGTGATCGCATCGGGAATGCCGGCATCGTCCGTCGCGGCAAACAGCGACGAGTCGATTACGCCCACCGCGACGCTGGCCTGTGTCGTGGTGTCCTCGGCGCGTTCGCTGGCGGTATAGCCGCCTTCGCCGTTCGATTTGACCACCAGCATTCGCGCCGTGCCGTTATCGGCCTGATCGTCGTCCCGGGCGTCGGGGGTATGCACGTAGCGCAGCCAGACGAGATTGCCCTGGTCGTCGGTGGCGGCCAGCACGGCCCGACCGGGATAGAGCTTGTAGATGCTGCGCGCGCCGCTGTCCTGGGTGAGGAAGGCCAGCAGCTTGGGATCGTAGGCGTCCAGCCGCTGCAGCACGGCGGCCAGCGTATCGCCGCGGCGGATGCGGGTTTCGCTGATGAAGGGCGCGGAGCCGGCGTTGCCGACTTGAATGTCGCCCGGCTCGAGTGGCAGGGTGCGGGTGACGAGATGCTGGACGGGGGCGGGAGGCTCGTCCGCGGGCACCATGCCCAGGGCGGCCGCGGCGGCGAAGAAGCCGACGGCGCAGGCGATCAGGGTGCGGCGAAGCAAAGTGGCGCCGCGGCCGCTTGTCTGCGGGGCGGTAAAAAAGCGTCGAGTCACGGCAAAGAGGGGGGGGTGAATGGCAGGTGTGTTGTGAAATTGCTGCAATCAAGGGAACGATCCGAGCAGGATCGGATCATATCTATTGCACTTTTCAAGCGCTGCATGCTAATCGAATTACCGCGAAATTTCGACCGCCTGGGCGCTTGAATGTCACTTCCCAGGGCATTTCAGGCAGTGTTGTTACAATTTTCATCGCATCCCCTTTATCTATTCCTCGGTTTCCTCGCAATTCATGTCCCATTCCCAAGTCCCCGAATCGACCGGCGCCGCTGCTTACGCCATCACTCCTGAAGTCGAAGCCGACATGCGCGTGGCCAAGCGCGGCTGCGACGAACTGCTGGTCGAAAGCGAATTCGCCCGCAAGCTGGCGCGCAGCCGCGCCACGGGCGTGCCGCTGCGCATCAAGCTCGGACTGGATCCCACCGCGCCCGACATCCACCTGGGACACACCGTGGTGCTCAACAAGATGCGCCAGCTGCAGGACTTGGGCCATACCGTCATCTTCCTCATCGGCGACTTCACCTCGATGATCGGCGACCCCAGCGGCCGCAACACCACCCGCCCGCCGCTTACGCGCGAGCAGATCGAAGCCAACGCCAAGACCTACTACGCCCAGGCCAGTCTGGTGCTCGATCCCGAGCGCACCGAGATCCGCTACAACTCCGAGTGGTCCGATCCGCTGGGCGCGCGCGGCATGATCCAGCTCGCCTCGCGCTACACCGTGGCCCGCATGATGGAGCGCGACGACTTCACCAAGCGCTTCAAGGGCGGCGTGCCGATCTCGGTGCACGAGTTCCTCTATCCGCTCATGCAGGGCTACGACTCGGTGGCGCTCAAGTCCGACCTGGAGCTGGGCGGCACCGACCAGAAGTTCAACCTGCTGGTGGGCCGCGAACTGCAAAAGGAATATGGCCAGGAGCCGCAATGCATCCTGACCATGCCGCTGCTCGAAGGCCTGGACGGCGTCGAGAAGATGTCCAAGTCCAAGAACAACTACATCGGCATTTCCGACGCGCCCGAATCGATGTTCGGCAAGATCATGTCGATCTCCGATACGCTCATGTGGCGCTACTACGAGCTGCTGTCCTTCCGTTCGCTCGATGACATCGCCGCGCTGCGCGCCGAGACCGACGCCGGGCGCAATCCGCGCGACGCCAAAGTGCAGCTGGGCCTGGAGATCGTCGGACGCTTTCATTCCAAGGCCGCGGCCGACGGCGCGCTGGCGGCTTTCGAAGCGCGCTTTCGCGACGGCGCGATGCCGCAAGATATGCCCGAGGTGTCGGTGGCCGGCGCGCCCATCGGCATACTCAAGCTGCTGCGCGAAGCCGGCCTGGTGGCGTCGGGTGCCGAAGCGCAGCGCAATATCGAGCAGGGCGGCGTGCGCATCGACGGCACGCGCGTCGAAGACAAATCGTTGCAATTGTCCGCGGGCTCTTATGTGCTGCAAGTTGGCAAACGCAAATTCGCTCGTGTTACTTTGAGTTAACCGGCCAAGCGCGAGCCTCAGGGTGCCGCGCGGGTTTCCGCAGTCCGGGAGCCGGGCCAGGGTTGGCCTGCAATGGGCTGCGTCGACCCGATACCCGCAAGTAGGAGATGTCATCATGAAGCTATCGAGCCTTTCCTTTGCCGACCAGGAACGAATCCCGGAACGCTATGCCTTTGGCAAGATCGACCCGCAATCGCATGTCGTGCTGGCCGACAACTTCAATCCGCAGTTTTCCTGGGATGACGTTCCCGCCGGCACGCGCTCGTTCGCGCTGATCTGCCACGATCCCGACGTCCCCTCCAAGCCCGACGACGTCAACCAGGAAGGGCGAACCGTGCCGGCCGACCTGCCGCGCGTGGACTTCTTTCACTGGCTGCTGGTGGACCTGCCGGCAGATCTGCGCGAGATCGACGAAGGCGCTTTCTCCAGCGCCATCACGCCGCGCGGCAAAGGCGGCCCGCTGGCGCCCATGAATGCGCGCCAAGGCATCAACGACTACAGCTCCTGGTTCGCGGCCGACCGCGACATGAGCGGCGACTACTTCGGCTACGACGGTCCCTGCCCGCCGTGGAACGACGCCCTCATGCACCACTACGTCTTCACGCTTTACGCGCTGGATATCGAAGAGCTGCCGGTGCAGGGCAATTTCAAGGGCGCCGACGTCCTGAGCGCCATGCAGGGGCATGTCCTGGCGCAGGCATCCGTCACGGGCATCTATACGCTCAATCCCGAGCTGGCGCCCACGCGGATCGGCGCCGCCAGCAGCTGACGCGGCTGGGTTAAAATCGTATCGATTGCCTTCCCCCTGCGTAACTGGCGAATCCGTGGGTCACCACAAGGAAGCGCGGGGGTCTTCAGCGCCGAGGGCGGCGTGTGTTTGCGCTGCGCCTTGTCGCCTGCCGTTCGCCTGGGCTGATAGTTGGGCATTTCGTAGCAGTAGCAACGATCCCTATCAACCATCCTGAACGACAAGGACCTTACGCTATGTTCGATCGCAACCTCACCGTCGACAAAGTCGACCCCGAAGTCTGGGCCGCCATCCAGCAGGAAAACACCCGGCAGGAACAGCACATCGAGCTGATCGCCTCCGAAAACTACGCCAGCCCCGCCGTCATGCAGGCGCAGGGCACCCAGCTCACCAACAAGTACGCCGAAGGCTACCCGGGCAAGCGCTATTACGGCGGCTGCGAATTCGTCGACATCGTCGAGGCCCTGGCCATCGAGCGCCTGAAGAAACTGTTCGGCGCCGAAGCCGCCAACGTGCAGCCCAACTCGGGCTCGCAGGCCAACCAGGGTGTCTATAACGCCGTGCTCAAGCCGGGCGATACCGTGCTGGGCATGAGCCTGGCCGAAGGCGGTCACCTCACGCACGGCGCATCGGTCAACCAGTCGGGCAAGCTGTACAACTTCTTCCAGTACGGCCTGGACGCCGACGA
>CALGFL010000020.1 GCA_937881145.1 uncultured Bordetella sp. | reverse complement strand
GCGCCTGGGCCACACGCTGGGCAAGATAGTTCTGGTCGAGGGCGTGGACAGCGCTGACATGCTCGAAGCCGTCGCCGTGCTCCAAGCCGATGCCGTCCAGGGGGCAGCGGTCTGCCCGCTGTTGTCGGCCGAGCAGATGAAGGACTGGCTCAAGGAGGCGCCTGCGCTGATCCTGCCCGCGCATAATCATCCGCGCAGCAAACTGGCCAAGCTCGCCAGCCTGCTGCTATGGGAAGAGCGGTTGCATCTCATGCTGGAAAAAGCAGCCGGCGTTTGCGCCGGATCCGCACAAACGCAGACACTGGGGCCCCCGCTGCCTTTTCTCGCAGCGCGCTCGCATCAGCGCCAGCTCTTTAGCGCCGCGCGCGATCACGGCTTGCACAGCGATGTCTACCGGGCCGCGCGGCGGCATTTCATCGCGCAGCTCTTTCGCGAAGAAACGCTTATTTCTTGAGCCGGCTGCCCCGGCGCCATTCGTCGCGCCAGAGCAGGCCCGCGCCCGCCAGCGTCATCGCCGCCAGCGCGAACCAGGTGACCAGGTAGCTCATGTGGTTGTTGGGAAAATGGACCTGCGTCAGCCCCGGTACCGGGGCCGTCCTGGGGTCGGGCTGCGCGCCCGGACCGGCCTGCATATCGATGAAATACGGCGCCACCGGCCCCAGGCCGCGCTTGGCGGCGATGCCCTGCAGATCGCGGGTGTACCAAAGGTCGATGGCCGCGTCGTTGTGCCGCAGGAAGACGCCCTTGGGCTCGTCCATGCGCAGCAGTCCGGCCACCGTGACCCGGGTGGAAGAGGCGGGCGCGGCGCTTGCCTCTTTGCGCCATTCGGGCAGCACGAAGCCGCGGTTGACCATCACCAGTTCGCCGTCGTCGCGCCGCAGCGGCGTCAGCACCCAGAATCCGCTGCCCAAGTCGGTGACTGCCTGCACCAGGGTCTGCTTATCGTACAAAAAAGTGCCGCTGGCCTGAACGTGCAGATACTCGTCGTCCGCCGCGTTCACGGCCGGCCATTGCGGCCGCAGCGGCGCTTCGATGGCCGGACGATGCACGCGGCTATCGACCTTGGCTATCAGGTCCAGCTTCCACGCGCGGCGATGAACCTGCCAGACACCCAGGGAACAAAACGTCGCGAAGAGCAGCAGCGAAATCAGGGCGATGACAGCCAGGCGCACCGGACGGGGCCCGGCGCAAGAATCGGAAGATGCGTTCAAGGTCTATTCCAGAATGAACAGCCGGCCATCGGCTGCCTGTAAATCAATGGTTTGCACAGCAGGCACTCGTGCTATCGCGGTCCGGCAGATCGAGGCATACGCCTTCTTCGACCTGCACCGTGGCGTGATCGATGCCGAAGCGCACAGCCAGGCGGCGCTGTACCGCGCTCACCGCATCGCGCGCGGCTACGCCGCTGGCGGGCAGCACGTGCAAAGTCACCATATGCTGCTCGCCCGTGATGGACCAGGCATGGATGTGATGCGCATCGCGGATCTCGGGCACGTGGGTTTCGAGATCGGCCTTGATGTCGGCCAGGGTGACGCCCGCCGGCGTGCCTTCGAGCAGGATGTGGGCCGACGATTTGACGATGCCCCAGGCGCTCTTGAGAATAATGATCGCCACCACGATGGACAGGATGGGATCGATGGGCATCCAGCCGGTGGCAAGAATGACGACTGCGGCCACGATGGCGGCTACCGAGCCCAGCATGTCGCCCATCACGTGCAGCCAGGCGCCTCGCATGTTGAGGTTTTCGCGGTTGCCGCCGTGCAGCAGCATGAAGGCCGCGATATTGGCGGCCAGGCCGGCGAAGGCGACCGCCAGCATGGTCTTGCCCACCACGGGCACCGGGGCGGCGAAACGGCTGAATGCTTCGATCACGATCCAGGCCGCGATGACGAAAAGGGCGCAACCATTGACGAAGGCCGCCAGCACTTCGAGCCGTTTATAACCATAGGACAGCTGCGACGTGGCGGGGCGCTTGCCGTACTGGATCGCCGTCCAGCTGAACCCCAAGGCCGCCGTGTCGCTGAGCATGTGGCCGGCGTCGGCCAGCAGCGCCAGCGAACCCGAGACCATGCCGCCGACGATCTCCACCACCATGAATATCGCGATGACGACGAAGGCCCAGCCTATGCGGCGCTGATCCGTGATGCCGTGCAGATGATCGTGGCCGGCGTGGCCATGGTCGTGCCCGCGGTGCGAGTGGCCATGGTCATGGTGCGCATGCCCATGATGGTCATGGTCGTCGTGCTTGGAGTGGTCGTGGCCGGCCATGGGGAATCCGTTGAAGTCTGCGTTGAAGTCTGCGTTGAAGTCTGTTCGCCAGCCGTATCTTACAAAACGCCGACGACGAAATCATGAATAAGCCCGGTTGCGCCGCGGACACCCGGCGCGCCAGGCCGCCAGATCGGCCTATTTCACCGCCATGGGATTGGGCGTGGGCTCGCCGATCTTGCTGAGCGTGTTGCGATCGGTGTGATGGAAGGGCTCCTCCTGGCCGCGAATCATCATCACGGTGTCCTGCTCGTAGGACCAGGTTCCGTCCGGGTTGATCGTTACGTGAATGCGGAACTCGACGGTCTTGAAGGCGTGTTCGAGAAAAGGGTTCGAACAGATGCCGTAGGTCTCGATGCCGCGCGTGGCCACGAGCTCGAATTCCTTGGCATCCGCGGACGCCGTGCCGCCCGCCATCGCGGTCTGGCCGCGCGGAATGGTCAAGGAGTGGATGATCGCGCCGGTCGCCGGCTCCCAGAGCCAGTAGCCGACCTGATCGTGATAGGTCTTGACCTGATCAGGCTTGACCATGTGCGTGTGATAGCGCAGGCCGTAGAAAAGCTGCGGCCCGTTGGTCTGGGGATCAATGGGCTGCAGCTCGATACGTTCGACGAAGGCCTGTTTCCTGGGGCCTTCGGCCTTGGGCTTGACGTCCAGCCCGCGCGTACCTTGCCATATGCCGGCCATGCCCGACAGCGGGCCGAGGTTTTTCAGTGTGTCGAAATCGAGTCCGGAAGGCTCGGTGTAGATGTCGGCGGAGAATTCGCTCATGAGTTGGTCTCGTGAATAAAGGGTTGCGCGCGCGTCACATGCCGCGCAATAGCGTGGGCAATTCAGCATACATGGCATCGCGGGTGCGGTTGCCGGCGGTGCCGGGCATTTTCTTTTCGTCCTGGACCAGCCGGGCAAAGACCGCGACGCGGCCGTCTTTTTCGGCCCAACCGACGAACCAGCCCCAGGGGTGATCCTCGTCGAAGGTGTAGTCGGGCTTGCGCGGATAGGCCATGCCGGTCTTGCCGTGCACGGTCCAGCCGTCCTGTACCGGATGCTTTTCCACGATGTTCAGCGTCATGTCGATGGCATGCGTGCTGACCGGGAGTTGCCGGTTCACGAGCTTGGTCAGAAAAGCGATTTGCTCTCGCGGCGAGATCTTCAGCGAAGAGGCGATCCACGCGCGCTCCAGGCCGTTCTTCTTGCCCGGATCGCCGGAAAAATCGGCGTTGCCGTAGCCCAATTTCGCCGCGTAGTCGTGCAGCGCCATTTCGCCCAGCGCATGCGTGACCTGCTGCGAGAACCAGACGACCGAGTACTTGAGCCAGCGCACCGGATCGGTCGGCTGGCGCCAGGCCGCGCCGCCCCAGTCCACGTAGCCGGGCTTGTACGGCAGCGTCGGATCGTGCTCGGTCTTGAGAAAACCGGCGTCGTAGCCCATTACGGCGAACGCGATCTTGGCGGTCGAAGCCGGCGTTACGCGCGTCGCGCAATCGCCTTGTTCGGCCACGGTCTTGCCTGTTTTTGCGTCGACGACGAGGGTGCAGATCGTCCTGGCCTGCACCGGTTGAGCAAAGCCGATCAAGCTTGCCGCAAGGACAAGAAAAAGGGTGCGTGCGGCCATGCCGTCAAGCCCGCATGCCGAGCGTGATCGCGCCCGCGCCGAGCAGCACCGCACCGCCGGCGTAGCCGAAGCGCCGCTGCGCGGCCGCGCTGGTCAGGCGGGTCGAAAGCCGCCTGGCCGCCAGGGCATACATGGCCGCGTTGGCGGACGCGAGCAGGACGAAAGTCGGCAGCAGAATGGCGCACTGCGATACGAAACTGTGGTCTGCCGCAATGAACTGGGGCGCGAATGCGACGAAGAAAACGATGCTCTTGGGATTGAGCGCGGTCACGGTCCAGGCCGACACGAAGCGCCGGCTTGCGTACTTTCCCGGCATCGGCAACGCGGTCTGCGCCGTCTCATCGCGCAGGCGCCGCGCGCCCAGAATGGACTTCGCGCCCAGATAGACCAGATACGTGCCGCCGATGAGTTTGAGCACGGTGAAGGCCGCGGCCGACGCCGCGAGCAGGGCGCCCGCGCCGGCAAGCGAAATCGACATCGACGTTGTGTCGCCCGCGGCAACGCCCGCGATCGTGCTCCAGGCGGATCGGCCGCGGTTGGCCAGCGTATCGCCGATGACCAGCAGAATGGTCGGTCCGGGGATCAGCAGAAGGATGATGCTCGCGCCGACAAAGGCGAGCCAGGCATGCAGAGACATTCCGGATTCCTCAAAGAAGGCATACCCGGCAAGTTATCCATGAAAATCGCAAGAGGTCAAACCGGCGTGCCGGACATGGACACCGACGCGCTGCTCGAATTGAGCTCGACTACGACCTGGAGCAATCCGCCCGGCAACCCGCCGAACGACGCTGTGGCGGCGCGCGCGGACAAGCGGGAAACCGTGGTTTCATCAAGGGACGGCGACCGCCCGAGAAAGTCCCAGTGCAAGGGGATCGAGCAGACGCGCCGCCTGACGGGCGTCCATAACCGGCGACCAGGGAAGCTGCCCCAGCAGGGGAGCATGGATGCGCTGGCGCAGGCTGTCGATCATGGCCTGGGCATAAGGCTCGTCCGGATCGATCCGGTTGGCGACCCAGCCCGCCAGCCGCAGCGGCTTGGCCAGAATGGCCTGCTGCGTCAGCAGGGCATGATTGATGCAGCCCAGCCGGATTCCCACGACCAGGACGACCGGCAAGCCCAGCCGCGCGACGAAGTCGTCGCTGTTGCCGGCGGCATCCAGCGGCACGATGAAGCCTCCTGCCCCCTCGACCACCACGACATCGGCGAGCTTGCCGATGTCGCGATAGCAACGCTCCAGATGGTCCGCATCGATGGCGATGCCTTCCTGCGCGGCGGCAATGTGCGGGGCCGTTGCGCTCTTGAACAGATAGGGGTTCAGGAGCGGTTCGGGCAGCGCGACGTTGGCGGCCGAACGCAAGGCATCGGCATCTTCATTGCGCCAAATCGTGCCGTCATGGAAAGCCCCCGAAGCCACCGGTTTCATGCCGGCCGTGCGCCAGCCTCTTTCGGCATGCAGGCGTATCAACGCCGCAGCCACCAGCGTCTTGCCTACGCCGGTATCGGTTCCGGTCACGAACAGGCCGGATGGCCGCGCGGCCTCGTTCATGCTCCCTCCATTACGGCGGTGAAGACGTCGTGGACGCGCCGGGCCAGCCAATCCGCCTCTTGCGCGTCCAGGATATAAGGCGGCATCAGATAGAGCGTGTTGCCGATGGGGCGCAGCAGCAATTCGCGGCGCGCCGCCTCGAGCGCGAAACGGCGCGAAAAGCCGGCCGCGGCCGCGTCATCGTCAAAGACGACGTCGCAGGCCCAGATGGTACCGGTACGACGGAAGTGGGCGACGCGCGGGTCTTGCGCCAAGGGCTGCAGCGCCGCGCTCAGCGTCTGTGCGAAGCCCCGGTTGCGTTCCAGCACCTGCTCGTCCTCGAAGATCGCCAGCGTCTCCAGCGCGGCGCGGCAAGCCAGCGGATTACCGGTATAGGAATGCGAATGCAGGAACCCCCTGTGCAGGTCGTCGTCGTAGAACGCCTGGTAGATATGCTCTTGCGCCATCACCAGCGAAAGCGGCAGGTATCCGCCGGTAATGCCTTTGGACAGGCACAGCAGATCCGGCCAGACGCCGGACTGTTCGCTGGCGAAGAAGGTGCCGGTGCGACCGCAGCCGACTGCGATCTCGTCGGCGATCAGGTGCGCGCCATAGGTGTCGCACAGGGCACGCAGGCCCGCCATATAGTCGGCATCATGCATGGCCATGCCGTTCGCGCACTGCACCAGCGGCTCGACGATGACGGCAGCGATGCGGCCGTGGCGGCGCTGCAGCAGCTGTTCCATATCCGCCAGCGCCCGCGCGGCGGCGGCGCCCGGGCCTTCGCCCGGCAGGGTGTAGCGGGCATCGGGCGAGGCGGCGATATGCGCCGGCCTGAGCATGGCTTCATAGGGCGCGCGAAACAGCGCGGTATCGGTGACGCCCAGCGCGCCTAGCGTTTCGCCGTGGTAGCCGCCGGCCAGGCAGATGAACTCGTTCTTGCGTGCATGGCCGGCGTTGCGCCAGGCATGCACGCTCATCTTGAGCGCGATTTCCACCGCCGAAGCACCGTCCGAGGCATAGAAGCAGCGGCCCAGCGCGTGACCGGTGAGCGCGGAAAGTTTTTCCGACAACGCGACCACGGGCTCGTGCGTGAAGCCCGCCAACATGGCGTGCTCCAGCCGTTCCAGCTGATCGATCAGCGCGCGGTTGATGCGCGCATTGGTATGCCCGAAAAGGTTGACCCACCATGAGCTGATCGCATCCAGATAGCGGCGCCCGTCGGCGTCGTAAAGCCAGGGTCCGTGGCCTCGGGCGACGGCAATCGGCGGCACGCTTTCATGCCGGCGCATCTGGGTGCAGGGATGCCAGACGCTGCGCAGGCTGCGCGCCGCGAGGTCTTGCGAGTGCGGCGCGGTCATTGCATCGCGCCCTCTGGATGATCCGCCCATGCCCTGGCCACCTGCCGCAGCACCTGGATCAGGCGTTCCACGTGCTCCCGCGTATGCAGTGCGGACAGGCTGATGCGCAGGCGCGCCGTTCCCTTGGGCACGGTCGGCGGACAGATCGCCGGCACCCAGATTCCCTCGTCGCGCAAGGTCTGCATCAGTGCGCGCGCGGCGGCGTTGCCACCGATGATGAGCGGCTGGATGGCGGTGGCCGACGGCAGCAGTCGCCACGGCAGCCCCTCCAGTCCCTGGCGGAGCCGGGCGGCCAGGTCGCGCAGCCGTTCGCGCCGCCACTGGTCGCGCGCGATGACGGCGAGGCTGGCCGAAGCGGCTGCCGCGAGCAGCGGTGGATGGGCGGTCGTGAACATATAGGTTCTGGCGCGCTGCATGATCCATTCGACGAGGTTCGCTTCGCCCGCCACGAACGCGCCCGCCACGCCGGCCGCCTTGCCCAGCGTGCCCATGTACGCCACGTGCGGCGCGCGCAAGCCGAAATGCGCCAGACTGCCACGACCCTCGGGCCCGAGTACGCCGAAGCCGTGGGCGTCGTCCACCAGCAACCAGGCGCCGTGACGCTCGCACAGCGCGGCCAGCTCGGGCAGCGGCGCCAGATCGCCGTCCATGCTGAAGACCGCGTCGGTTACGACCAGCTTGCGCGCGCGCTTGCTGCGGGCCAGCACCTGCTCCAGGCGCGCCACGTCGTTATGCGGGAAGACGCGCAGTTCGGCTCCCGAGAGCCGCGCGCCGTCGATCAGCGATGCATGGCTCAAGCGATCGAGGAAAACCGTATCGCCCGCGCCAACCAAGGCGCCGACGATACCGATATTGGCCATATAGCCGTTGGAAAAATGAAGCGCGCGCGGCAACCCGGTGAAGGCCGCCAGTTCGTGTTCCAGCGTTTCGTGCGCCGTGCCGTGGCCGCAGATCAGCGCGCAGGCTGCGGCCCCGACGCCGTACGCCCGGGCGCCAGCCATGCAGGCGGCAACGATCTGCGGATGATTCGCCAGTCCGAGATAGTCGTTGCTGCAGAAGGACAGGTACTGCCGCCCGTCGGCCTGCAGAACCGGCCCCTGGGCGCCGGCCACCACGCGCCGCGTGCGCGCCAGGCTTTGTGCCGCGAGATCGGCCAGATCCTGCTCGAAATCATGCATGGGGGTTGCTCCCTGGCTGGACAATAAGGTGCTCCAGCGCGCGATAAGCGCCATTTCGCTGCCAGACTGCAGGGGCGGAAGCGAGCGCCGCGCCGGGCATGGCGCGCATCAATGCGGCGAAGGCGATCTCGGCCTCCAACTGCGTCAGCGCCGCGCCCAGGCATACGTGCGGACCATGTCCGAAAGACAGATGGCTGCCTTCGTCGCGCGCGATGTCGAAACGGTCCGGATCCGAAAAGCGCCGCGGGTCATGGTTTGCCGCGCCGATATGCAGGATCGCCAAGTCGCCGCGGCGAAGACGCTTTGCGCCGATCTGGACATCGGCCAGCAGGCGCCTGCCCGTGTATTGCACAGGACTGTCGTAGCGCAGCATCTCGCGCACGGCGCCGCGCAGGCCTTGGGGAGCGGCCTTCAAGGCAGCCCATTGGCCGGGATGCCGCAGCAGCGCCAACAGGCCGTTGCCCAGCAGATTGCGGGTAGTTTCGTAGCCGGCGAAGAGCAGGGTGCAGCACTGCGCCAACGCTTCGACGCCGCTGATCCGCTGCGCCTCGCGCGCCAGGGCGATCCGCGCCAGCAGCCCCTGCGCGGCCGCGCCGTCATTGCAGGCCATCGCTTGCGCGAAGAAATCGCACATATCGGCCAGGGCCTGCTGCGCCGCGAGCGTCTGCCGCGCGTCCGGGGTGGGGCTGCCGATAAAGGCGGCGATGTCGGCCGACCAATCGATGAACTCGGCCGGCACGCGTTCCGCCAGCCCCAGCAGATTGGCGATTACCAAGGCCGGCAAGGGGCGGGCAAATGCCTGCACGAAATCGAATTCTCCGGCGTGCGCGTCGATTCGCGCGATCAATCGATCCGCGATGGCAGCGATGGCAGGCGCCTGCCCCTGCAGATCGGTCGGTTTGAAACCGACCTGGACCACGCCGCGCAAACGGCGGTGCGCGCGGCCGTCGAGAAACAGCAGCGAACGCGCAAACACGCGCTTGAACTTCAGCTGTGCGCACGGCGATGCTTGCGCGCCGCTCAGGCCGCTGTTGATCCAGCGCGCCGCGCGCCTGACCGAGAAGCGCGGATCGCGCAGGGCCGCCATGACCTCGTCATAGCCGGTCAGCACCCATGCGCCGCCGCAATAAGCCTCGCTCCATTGCGGCCCGCAGATGCCGCCGCGCACGGCTGTAGAACCGTCCGGCATCACGGTTCGGCCACACCGGGGCCGGCCAAGACAAGGGCATTCTGATTCATAGATAAAATCCAAAGCAAGATTTAAAAGGCCTAGAATTTTGCTTGGGCGGATTCTATCTTCGCGTTTTTTCATCAAACAATAAGTTTTTTCATAGATTATCTATAAAATGAGCGGCATAAAAACAGCCTCGCCGACCATCGTCGGGCGCATCGCCGACACCTTGCGCGCGCGCATCGTGCGCGGCGAAATCGCCGGCGGCGCCGCGTTGCGCCAGGACCATGTCGCGGAGGAATTCCAGTCCAGTCATGTCCCGGTGCGCGAGGCGTTCCGGCAGCTGGAAGCGCAGGGACTCGCGGTCGCCTTGCCGCGCCGGGGCGTGAGGGTGACCCTGCTCGATCCGGCGGTCATCAAGGAAAACGTGGCGATGCGCGCGGCGCTGGAAACCCTGGCGCTGCGCCACAGCGCGCCGAGAATCACCGCACTGCACATCGATCGCCTGGAGCAGGCGCACGAGGCCTGCTCGCAAGCGGCCTCGCTGGCCGAGTGGGACGCGGCAAACAATCTGTTCCATGATGTTCTTTCCGGCGAATGCGGCATGCCACGCCTGCTCGCCGTGCTGCGGCAATTGCAGCTGACCAACTCGCGCTATCTGTTTTCGACCGGCATGAAGCGCGGCTGGCAGCCGCGATCCGACCACGACCACATGCTGATCATCGGCGCATTGAAAGAGAAGAAGACCGATCGCGCGCTGCAGCTGTTGAGTCTGCACATCGGGACCATGGAGCGGATCGGCTTCAAGTCGTCCTGAAGGCTGCGGCGCCTGAGCGCGATGCGTCTATTCGCGGCCCGTCAGCGGCTCGCCCGGAAAATCAGCACCACCATGAACAGGCCGTCCTCGTTGAATGCGAACTGCAGCCGCCCCCTGTGGCCGGTCATCACTTCCTGAGCGATGGCGAGCCCCAGGCTGGCGCCGCCGCGACCGCCGCTGCGCGTGGAAAACGGCTTTCGCACCTGGCGCCAGAATTCGGGCGGGATACCCGGCCCGTCGTCGATAAACCGCAGCTCCCAGTAGCGCGAGCGGCGCACGAGCTCGACGCGCAGCAAGGACGGCGCCCCGTATTGCAGGGCGTTGTGCAGAATATTCCTGATCGCCTCGCGCAGGGTGGTGGGGTCCGCGTCCACAATGCAGGGGGTGTCGGGAACACCGACGGAAACGTCGATTTCCCGGGCAGGTCCACCCGACAGCGCCTCGGTCATCTGGACCTTGACCAGCTCGGCGAGGTCGACGGGCCGATGCGGCGCGGTCTGGGCCCGCTGCTGCACCATGGCGTGATGGATAAGCTGATTGACCAGCGCTCCCAACTCGCGGGTCAAGACCTGGAGCCGGGCAAGATGCGCCCGTTTCCTGTTCTCGTCGGCCTGGGTCGACAGCAGCTCCATTTGCGACAGCAGCGCCGTCACGGGCGTGCGCAGCTGATGGGCCGCGTCGGCGATGACCCGTCGGGAGGTGGCCTGGTGGGCGGCCAGGCGCCGCATGAATCCGTTGAGCGTATCGACCAGTGTGCGGATTTCGGCGGGCACCTCCAGAGACAGCGGAGAAAGCTCCAGCGGATCTCTCTTGCGCAAGGATTGCTCGATGCGCTTGAGTGGCGAGAGCGCCTGAAAAAGGGTGAACATGGCTGCGATGATGGTCAGGATCCCCATGACCAGGATGACGATGAACGTGTCGGCCGTCAGATCCCGGGCGAACGAAAGCCGGGCGTTCGTGGTCTGGGCCAGCATGGCGACCGCCCAAGGACGCGGACCCGCCACAGGCATGCGCCGCCCGACGATGGCGATCCTGACCGGGTGGCCCTCGTACGCGCCGCTGATCAGCACGGGCCCGTTCTTGAGCGCGTTCCAGGGAATATCCGGCCGGAAGTTGATGTCGCCGGCGATGGTGCGGCCATTGGTGTCCAGCACGGCGTAGAAGGTCTTGTCATCCGGCGAAAGTTCCGAAATGGCTGCGATGGGAACATCGACGTTCACTGCGTTGTTCTGATACCAGATGCTTCCCGCGATCTGCAGGACCTTGCTCGTCAGAATCCTGTCGTAGGCCTGGCTGGCGGCGTAGTTGGTGGCCAGCCAGATGGCCACCAGCGAAACGGCGGCGCTGATGGCGAGGATCGCTCCGGTGCGGGTCACCAGGCGCGTATAGAGCGAATTTTTCGCTACCTTCATGACGCGATGACCTGGTAGCCCAGCCCGCGCAGCGTGCGGATGGAGAAATGGGCGCCCGTCAATTTTTTCCGCAGACGCGCGACGTGCTGCTCCACGGTATTGGCATTGGGGTTCTCGTCGATGCTGAACAGGCGGTCGATCAGTTCGTTTTTGCTGAAGATGCGCCCCGGCCGGGTGACCAGGATCTCCAGCAGCATCACCTCGCGTCGCGTCAGGTCGAGGGCGTTGCCGTCCAGCTGGGCGGTATGGCTCTTGAGGTCGATCGTAAGATTCGCGCAGGCCAGCACATTGGTGGGGCGGCCTATGGCTTGCCGCAGCAGTGCGCGGATGCGCGCTTCCAGTTCGCGGAAATCGAACGGCTTGACCAGGTAGTCGTTGGCCCCCATGTCCAGCGCCTGGACGCGTTCCTCGATTTCCCCCAGCGCGGTCAGCATGAGGACCGGGGTGCTGATCTTTCTGTCGCGCACGCGCCTGAGCAGCGACAGGCCGTCCAGGTCCGGCAGCATGATGTCCAGGATCAGCAGGTCGTAGAAGTCGGCCGTGACGCGGTCGGCCGCGCATTTGCCGTTCGGCTCCCAGTCGGTGTCGTGGCCCATGCGCTGCGTGCAGGCAACAATGGCTTCGGCCACATCGGCCACGTCTTCCACCAGGAGTATGCGCATAGGGTCGATCACCGCTTCGTCAGATTCAGCACAGGTTCGGTCAATAGAGTACCGGCTGACGATTATAAAAACGCAGGAGACGACATGAACGACGCAGCCGCCGTTGCGCGCCGTGCGCGGGCCGATACGTCCGCGCCGGCTGCTGCGCTGCTCGAAATCGACGATGTCACGGTGCAATACAAGACCGATCAGTCCCTGATCACTGCGGCACAGCAGGTGAGCTTCAAGGTTTATCCGTCGGATCGCTACATCCTGCTTGGTCCTTCGGGGTGTGGAAAGTCCTCGCTGCTCAAGGCGGTGGGCGGCTACATCCGGCCCGCTCAAGGCGCCATCCGCTTGAAAGGGCGCGAGATCCTGGAGCCGGGCCCCGACCGGATGATGGTGTTCCAGGAGTTCGACCAGCTTCTGCCCTGGAAGACGGTGCGCCAGAACGTCGAGTTCGCGCTCGAGGCCAGTGGCCGCATGAAAGGGCCGCAGGCCGCCGACAGGGCGGCTTATTACATCGACAAGGTGGGCTTGCGCGTCTTCCGCGACAGTTACCCCCACATGCTGTCGGGCGGAATGAAACAACGGGTGTCGATCGCTCGCGGCATGGCCATGGAGCCCGACGTACTGCTCATGGATGAGCCTTTTGCCGCGCTCGATGCGTTGACCCGCCGCAAGATGCAGGACGAGTTGCTGCGCCTTTGGGACGATACGCGCGTCACCGTGATGTTCGTCACGCACTCCATCGAAGAGGCCGTCAAGATCGGAACGCGGATTTTGCTCCTGTCGCCGCATCCGGGCCAGGTCAAGGCCGAACTGAACGGCATCCCCGCCGGCGAAATGGGCGCGGCCAGCCAGGCGCGGCTCGAAGCCCGCATCAACGAAATGCTGTTTGCTTTTGAAGAGGCCTGGGCATGAATGCGCAGGCCATGAACCGCCCCGAGATCGTCCTGGATCCGGTCCGCTGCGAACTTGCCGAGGTCCAGCGGCCGCTATCGGCTTTGGAGAACGTCTATCGCATCGGCTGGCTGCGCAAGCTGGTCCTGTTTCTCGTGCTCGTGCTGATCTGGGAAATCTACGCGCGCTGGCTGGGCAACCCGCTGTTGTTCCCCACGTTTT
>CALGFL010000019.1 GCA_937881145.1 uncultured Bordetella sp. | reverse complement strand
GCGCATACAGATCGTGCTGCGCCAGCGCGCTGCCGATCACCACGTCGCCCACCTGCACGTTCTCGGCGATGCCGCCGGCCACGCCGGTAAACACCACGCGCTCGACATTGAATTCGTGCAGCAGCGTGGCGGTGGTGGCTGCCGCCGCCACCTTGCCCACTCGCGTGAGCGCGATCACGCAGGGTTGGCCGTACAGTACGCCTTGATGGTAGTCGCGCATGCCGATGCGCTGTGTGTGGGCGGTAGGGCCCATTTCATCGAGCAGTGCGCTCACTTCTTCGGCAAGAGCCGCGAGGATGCCTAGGGTTTTGATGATGGACTCCTGGGCAGGGTAAGACAATAAGCGGTATTCGGAAAATCATAGACGCGCCTCTATTGCTTCGACGATATGGCGCAATACCTGGAGCCGAGCATAGCGCTTGTCGTTGGCCGATATCAAATGCCAGGGCGCGGCCGGCGTATTGGTGCGCGCCAGCATTTCGTTGGTCGCCTGCGCGTAGTCTTTCCAGCGCTTGCGGTTGCGCCAGTCGTCGGGCGTGATCTTGAAGTTCTTGAAAGGCGAGTGTTCGCGCTCTTTGAAGCGCGTGAGCTGCACGCCCCGGGTGACGGCCAGCCAGAACTTGAGCACGACGGTGCCGTTGTCGGCCAGTTGCGCTTCGAAGTCGTTGATTTCGTCGTAGGCGCGGCCCCACTCGGCTGGCGCAGTATAGCCTTCCACGCGTTCGACCAGCACCCGGCCGTACCAGCTGCGATCGAAGATGGCGATGCGGCCCGGCCTGGGCACGTGGCGCCAGAAGCGCCATAGATAAGGATGCGCCAGTTCTTCGGCGTTGGGCGCTGCGACCGGCGTGACCTCGAACTGCCGGGCATCGAGCGCGCGGGTGACGCGCCGGATGGCGCCACCCTTGCCGGCGGCGTCCTGGCCTTCGAAGACCAGCACCAGCGAATGACCGGCATGGAATTTGGCCGAGCGCGTGGCCAGCGCCAGCCGGCTCTGCATGAGGCCCAGCTCGATGTCGTAATCGTTCTTGACCACGCAGGCGTTGTAGTCGAGCTCGCCGAGGCGATCGGCGACGTGCGCGGGCTTGTCCGCCGCGAGGGCGCCGGCGCGCGCAGGGCGGGGCGCCTGACGCCGGCGCAGCGCCGCCAGCAGCGTCTGGGCTGTGCGCAGGTGACGCAGTTGCGCGTCGGCGCTGGGCACGATGGTCCAGGGCGCATGGGGCAGGTCGGTGCGCTCGATCGCGGTCATGCCGGCACTGCGCAGGCGATCGTATTTTTTGGGCACCTTGCGGTCTTCGGGCACGACCTGCCAGGCGGTTTCGGGACTAGATAGCAAGGCCCTGGTGCGCTCGGACTGCGCCGCGGCGGACAGGTGATACCAGAGCTTGACGATCTGCACGCCGTTGGCCGCGAGCTCGGCTTCGAAGCGGCGTATGTGCTCGACCTCCTGGCTGATGCGTTCGGCATTGGGGCGCTTGCGTGCGGCTTCTTTCAAGAGCGGCGCATACCAGGAGCCGAACACGATGCCGATGCGGCCTTTGGCGGGCAGCGCGTTCCAGTAGCGCCAGTAGCGCGGGTACTGCGCCTCTTCGGCCGTGGGCGTGTCGAAGGCCAGGGTGAGGATATGGCGCGGATCCATCCACTCGTTCATCAGATTGACGGTGTCGCCTTTGCCCGAGCCGGCGATGCCGGCCACGACGACCAGCAGTGTGCGGTCCGCGCGGTTCAGCAGTGCGTATTGCGCGTTCAGCAGCGCGGTGCGCAGGCGGGGTTCCTGAAGATCGAAGGTTTTCTTGGCGAGTTTCGGGTCGGATTGCGCTTCTTCGAACATGGCCGGCGTCCTTGGCGTGGTTATGCGGCGATGTTCCGGCATTGCGCGAGGGGGCGCAAGCCCGGTCGGCGCATGACGCCGGGGCGGATACACTGGCCCGCATACTGTCGAAAGGAGCAAATCATGCAAGTGCGATCATTGGTGCTGGCCGCCGTGCTGGCCTCGGCTTCGGTCTGCGCGCCGGCCTGCGCGGCCGGTGTGCACGCGGGCGCGCTGGACATCGAGAACCCCTGGGCGCGCGCCACGGTGCCGGGGCAGGCGAACGGCGCGGGTTATCTGGAAGTGGACAACACGGGCTCGACGCCCGATCGCCTGCTGTCCGTGCATTCGGACGCGGCGCAGAAGGTGGAGATGCACGCCATGACCATGGAGAACGGCACGGCGCAGATGCGCGAAGTGGACGGTGGAATGGAAGTGCCCGCGGGCGGCAAGGTGACGTTCGCGCCGGGCGGCTATCACCTCATGTTCGTGAAGCTGAAGGCGCCGTTCGCCGCGGGGGCTTCGGTGCCGGTGGTGCTGACGTTCCAGAAGGCGGGGGACGTGAAGGTGATGATGCCGGTGCGGCCCTTGGGTGACATGGGGCATTCCGCAGACATGGGGCACTCCGGCCATGGCGGCATGAACATGCCCGGGATGCAGTGATTCAGGCGGGGTATTGGCGTGCGCCGAACAAGGCGCTGCCCACTCTGATTTCGGTCGAGCCTTCTTCGATGGCCAGTTCGAAATCGCCGCTCATGCCCATGGAGAGGCGGTTCAGTTCGACGTTGGCGATGCCTTCGCCCCGCATTTGATCGCGCAGTTCGCGCAGTTGGCGAAAGCACGCGCGCACGGCCTGCGGGTCGTCGGAGTTGACGGCCAGGGTCATCAACCCTTTGATGCGCAAGGCCGGATAGTCGCGGGCCACGGCGCGCAGAAAGGTGGGGAGCTCGGCGGGCGCCAGGCCGGATTTGCTGTCTTCGGCGGAGGTCTTGACCTGCACCAGCGCATCGATGACCCGGCCTTGCAGGTCGAGGCGGCGCTGCAAGGCCTCTGCCAATTCCAGACGATCCAGCGATTGCACTTCGGCGGCGTCGCGCGCGGCTTCCTTGGCCTTGTTGGTCTGCAGATGGCCGATCAGCACCCATTGCAGGCCCAGGTCGGCCAGGGGGCCGGCTTTCTGGCGGATTTCCTGCGTCTTGTTTTCGCCGAAGCGGGTCAGGCCCAGGCCCGCCGCTTCGCGGATGCGGTCGACGCCGAAGGTCTTGCTGACGGGCAGCAACGTCACGTCGCCGGCCGGCCGTCCGGCCCGCGCGCAGGCGGCGGCCATGCGCGCGCGCAGGGCCGCCAGGCGCGAGGCGAGCGTGTCGTCGGAAGAGGGCATAGGCGTGGCGTCGGTCATCGGGATGAAAAACGGAATGTGAAAAACGGATAGGCAATACGGCGGCGCGACCTGTTGCGGGCACGCGGGAACCGGATCATTATCCTACGGGTTTCCTCCCTCTTTCACGCCGCCATGTCCGCCGCCGTACCGAACTACGCCTTTACCGATCCGTTCAAGGAAATCTACATTCCCCCCATCCGCTCGCTGGCGCCCTACGCATCGAGGCCGGGCACGGTATCGCTGTCGGGCGGCTATCCGGCGCCGGAACTGTTCGACGTCGAGGGCCTGCAGGAAGCGTCCGACCGGATCATGCCGAATCTGCGCGGCTTTCTGCAGTACGCCAATGTCGAAGGCCAGGCCAGCCTGCTGGCCGCGCTCATCGGCCTTTGCGGCGAGCGCGGCATCGCCTGCGCGCCCGACGAGATCATGGTCACGGGCGGCGCGCAGCATGGCATGGCGCTGTTGTCGCGCGTGTTGCTCGCGCAGGGCGACAACGTCATCGTCGAAGATCCGGCGTTTCCCAACACCGTCCAGGCTTTTCGCTATACCGGCGCCCATGTGCACGGCGTGCCCGTCACGTCGGCGGGCGTGGACGTCGACGCGCTCGACGAGATGGCCGCGCGCCTCAAACCCAAGATCGTTTCGGTGGTGGCTTCGTTCTCCAACCCGGGCGGCGCCACGGTCAGCCGCGAGAACCGCCTCAGGCTGCTGCAATTGGCGGTCAAGCATCGCTTCTTGCTGATCGAAGACGATCCCTACGGCGAGCTGCGCTATTGCGGCGAGAAGGTGCCCCCCATCATGGCCCTGGCCGATGCCCAATCGCGCCCCTGGGTGGCCTACACCTCCACCATGTCCAAGACCATGGCGCCCGGCATGCGCGTGGGCTGGCTGGTCGCACCGGCCGAGATCCGCCGCCGCTGCGTCAGCGCCAAGGCCGCCGACGACATGTCCAACCCTGTGTGGATCCAGGAGATCGCCGCGCAATACATCACGGGCGGTCGCTATCACGAGCACGTGCCGCGCATTCGCGCGGCCTACGGCGCACGCTGCGAAGCGCTGGATCGCGCGCTGGCCGGCATGCTGGGAGACCGGGTCGGCTACGTCAAGCCCGAGGGCGGCATGTTCTTCTGGGTGCGCCTGGCCGGCGAGATCGACGCCACGCGCCTTTTGCCCTATGCCATCGAGAAAGAAGTGGTTTTCGTGCCGGGCCAGGGCTTCTATCTCGATCCGGCCAGGCACGTCGATCGGCATGCCATGCGCTTGTCTTTCGTCACGGTCGACGAAGCGCGGCTGACGCTGGGCATCGAGCGCTTGGCCCGGGCGCTCGATGCGTGCGAAGCCAGGGAGCCGGTGGCGGTGTCGCTCGCTTGATGCTGCAGCAAGGACGATGCAAAAAGGCCGCGCGATTGCGCGGCCTTTGCTTGCTGCGGCCGATGCTTCTGGTCGCAGCGCGCGTGCGCAGCCTACGCCGCCCGCCTGGCCGCCGTGGCGTTGCCCGCGCGGCTGCCGCCCTTGCGGTCCAGGTGGCCTGATATCCACTGGCCGATGTCGACCAGCGCGTCGAAATCCACGCCGGTCTCGATGCCCAGGCCGCGCAGCATGTAGACCACGTCTTCGGTGGCCACGTTGCCGGTGGCGCCCTTGGCATAAGGGCAGCCGCCCAGGCCCGAGACCGAGGCGTGGAAGATCGAGATGCCGGTCTCCAGCGAAGCCAGGATGTTGGCCAGCGCCTGGCCGTAAGTGTCGTGAAAGTGGCCCGAGATGCGCGCCGGATCGATCTTGGCCGTGACGGCGTTCATGACCTTGCGAGTGAGCAGCGGCGTACCCACGCCGATGGTGTCGGCCACGTCGATCTCGTCGCAGCCCAGCGCCAGGAAGCGCTGCGCCACGTCCGTCACCGACTCGGCAGGCACTTCGCCCTGATACGGGCAGCCCAGCGCGCAGCTGATGCTGCCGCGCAAGCGCATGCCGGCCGCTTTGGCCGCCTGCGCCACGGGTTCGAAGCGCGCGATGGATTCGGCGATCGAGCAGTTGATGTTGCGCTGCGAAAAGGCTTCGCTGGCCGCGCCGAAGATCACGACTTCGTCGGCGCGCGCGGCCAGGGCGCTCTCGAAACCCTTCATATTGGGCGTGAGCACCGAATAGATCGTGCCTGGCTTGCGGCGTATGCCGGCCATGACTTGCGCGCCGTCGGCCATTTGCGGCACCCACTTGGGCGACACGAAGGACGCCGCCTCGACGTTGGGAAAGCCGGCATCGGCCAGCCGTTCGACCAGCTCGATCTTGACCGCGGTGGGGATGAAGTTTTTTTCGTTCTGCAAGCCGTCGCGCGGCGCGACCTCGACAAGTTTTACGCGAGCAGGCAGGGACATTTTCGGCTCCGGGGAGGGTGATCAGATGTTGCGTCAACGATAGCGCAAAGCGACCGGAGCCGCATTCGGCCCCCGGCATCGGTTTTGCCCAAAGCATGAAGGCGCAGTTCGCGTCGGCTGTGCACCAGGTCTTCCAGTACCAGAAGCGGTGCATTGAAAAACACTTGTTGGGCTTCTGTCGTCGAGACGCTGTATTTGCTAGCGGTTTTAATGGCATTGCCCTTGTGCCAGTCAAAGCCGCTGATCTGATCAAGGTCGATCATTT
>CALGFL010000018.1 GCA_937881145.1 uncultured Bordetella sp. | reverse complement strand
CAGTCATCCTTCCGAAGAAGCCGTGCTCTGCACGCTGATGTTCCAGCTTTCGCGTCTTTTGGTCGTCCTCTATCTGGAAGACGAGTGGGCGCGCATCCAGGCCAAGATGGCGGCCGACCCTTCCTTGTCCGAGAGCGACGCGTGCCGGCAGATCCTGGGCGCGACCCTCGAGGAAATCGCCGAGGAAGCGGCGCTGCAGTGGAATCTGCCGAGCGAGATCCGCAACTGCATGCAGGCCGAGCTGCCCGCGCTCGACGATTCGACGCCGCAGTCGCACGGCGAGTGGCTGGGCGCCGTCGCGGCCCTGTCGGCGAACGTCGCGACCATGATGGAATCGCACGTGAGCGAGGAAGAGATCGCCGACTTCGTCCTGCAATACACCGAGAACCTCGCCCTGGATCCGATCGTCGTGCAGCAGGCGCTGGAGCAGACGCAGGCGCTGGGCTTGGCGATCGATTCGGAGCAGGAGGTGCCGGCGGCATCGGCGAGCGAGCCGGAATTCGACAAGCCGGTGGACGCGGCCGCCAGGCTCGGAACGGCGCTCGTGGACATCCGCGCGAAGGCGCCGAGCCTGGTGGCGACCTCGCTAACGCCATGGGTCGTGGAAAGCATCATGAACGCGCTGAACCTGAAGACCGGATTCATGATGCTGCTGCATCCGGAGAGCCGCCGCTACGTGGCCCGGTTCGGCTTCGGCCCAGGCATACGCGAACGCCTGTCGCGCTTCTCGTTCGACGCCGGATTCGTGCCGGACATCTTCCATCTCGTGGTCACGAAAAAAGAGCCGACGCTCTGGCTCGACGTCAGGAAGCCGAGCGTCAGCCACCGCATGCCGGCCTGGTACACAACCGAATTCCCCGAGGCGCGCTCGGTGCTGCTGGTGCCGGTGCACCTGCAGGGCAAGTGCATTGCGATGATGTGCGGTTCGTGGGGCGAGACGCCGTGCTCGCGCGAGTTGAGCCTGCAGGAGACCCAGGCCTTGTCCGCGCTCGCGGGCGAGATATCGGGCAGCTTCGAGCGGGCCATGTCGGCCCGCCCTTCGTATTAGGGCCTTGCGGCGCCTTTACGTCGCTTCGGCCACCGTCCGCGCCAGCGGCGGATTGCTGACGAAATACTGATTGATGCCCGACATGAGGGCCTGGGCGACCTGTTCGCGATAGCCGGCCGTGCGCAGCTTGGCTTCTTCTTCCGGATTGCTGATGAAGGCCGATTCGACCAGCACGGAGGGGATGTCGGGCGCCTTGAGCACGGCAAAGCCCGCCTGCTCGACCTGATGGCTGTGCAGGCGGTTGATCTTGGCCAGTTCGTTGAGAAAAACCGTGCCCAGCTTGAGCGAGTCGTTGATTTGCGCGGTGGTGGACAGGTCCAGCAGCACCTTGGCGACCTGGGCGTCGTGCGCGCCCAGATTGACGCCGCCGATGAGGTCGGCGTTGTTCTCGCGCTTGGCCATCCAGCGGGCCTGCGCGCTCGACGCACCGTGCTCGGACAGCGCGAAGACCGACGAGCCGCGGGCCGCGGGTTTGATGAAGGCGTCGGCGTGGATGGAGACGAACAGGTCCGCGCCCGCGCGCCGCGCCTTCTCCACGCGCACGTTCAGCGGCACGAAAAAGTCGCTGTCGCGCGTCAGGTAGGCGCGCATGTTCGGCTGGCTGTTGATCATCGACTTGAGGCGGTCGGCGATGTGCAGCACCACGACTTTTTCGTACAGGCCGGTCTGGCCGATGGCGCCCGGGTCTTCGCCGCCGTGGCCGGGGTCGATGGCGATGGTCAGCATGCGCTTGCGGCCGTTGTGCGGCGGCATCGGCGGATCGTCCAGGGCGACGGGCGGCGCGACGGGGTCGCGCGGGGCCGTCTGACCCTTGACCAGGGGCACCGGCGCGGCGTCGCGCTGCGTTTCGGTGCGCGCGATCTGATCCAGTACATGGGCCAGCGGATCGTCGACGTCGGGGCCGGCGCGCTTGTCGTTCAGCACGGCCAGGAGCGGGTCTTGTGCCACCTTGGGGTACAAGTCCAGCACCAGGCGGTATTGATAGTCGGCCACGGGCTTGAGCGTGAAAACCTGCGGCGCCACGGCCTGCTTCAGGTCGAACACCAGGCGCACGACGTTGGGACGGTTCTGCGCGACGCGCAGGCTCTTGATGTAGGGGTCGTTGGGGCGGACCTCGGAGATCAGCCTGTCGAGCGCGTGGCTGGCGGTCAGGCCCTGGATGTCGACCACCAGGCGATCCGGGTTGTCGAGCGTGAAGTGTTCGGTCTTGAGCTCGCTGTCGAGTTCGAGCGTGACGCGGGTATAGGCATCGGCGGGCCAGGTGCGCACCGCCAGAAGCGTGGCGGCTTGCGCCAGGCGCGGCACGACGGGCAGCACCAGCAGCGTGGCGGCGGCGCTGATCAGTCGGCGCCGGGTGGCGTTGACCGGGGGGACTGCAACAGGGCGAGCGCGTTCAACCATGATAGACCTCGGGCAGTATGGGCTGCGAGGGTTGCATCACGACCAGGCTCCGCATAGGACAGGCTGATCAGCAGATCGGGAGGGGGCAACAAGTTGCCGGCCCGCTCCGGCCATTCGATCAAAACGACCGCATCCTCGCGCAGCAAATCGCGGAACCCTGCATCCAGCCATTCGCGCGAATCGCTAAATCTATAAAAATCAAAGTGATACAAGTATAAGTTAAAAATTTTATAAGATTCAAGCAGCGCGTAGCTCGGGCTTTTGATCCGACCCCGGATGCCGCATGCGCGCAACAGTGCCCGGGCGAAGGCGGTCTTGCCCGCGCCCAGGTCGCCCTGCAGGTGGATGCGGCCCCCGGCCGGCAGCCCGGCCGCGCCGCTGACCAGGGGCGCAAGCTGGCCGGCCAGCGCATCGGTGGCGGCTTCGTCGGGCAGGTGCAGCGTGCGCAGGGCTAGCGGTTCGGTCATGGGGGGCGAGGCCTTGAGGTGTAAAACGGAGGTTGCGCCCGCGATTATAGGGAGCGGGCCCCAGGCCTCCCGGAGATCACCATGGCACCAGGCAACACCCGCGTCGAGCAAGACACCTTCGGCCCTATCGAAGTGCCCGAAGATCATCTATGGGGCGCGCAGACGCAGCGCTCCCTGCACTTTTTCGCCATCTCGACCGAGAAGATGCCGGCGGCCCTGGTGACGGCCATGGCGCGGCTCAAGCGCGCGGCGGCCCGGGCCAATGCCAAGCTGGGCGAGCTCGATCCGCAGATCGCCGATGCCATCGTGCGCGCGGCCGACGAAGTCATCGCGGGCAAGTGGCCTGACGAATTCCCGCTGTCGGTCTGGCAGACGGGCTCTGGCACGCAAAGCAATATGAACATGAACGAGGTGCTGGCCAACCGCGCTTCGGAACTGCTGGGCGGTGCGCGCGGCGAGGCGCGCAAGGTTCATCCCAACGATCACGTCAATCGCGGGCAGTCGTCCAACGACACCTTTCCCACGGCCATGCACGTGGCGGCGGCGGTCGAGGTGGAGCGCCGCCTGCTGCCCTCGCTCAAGACCCTGGCCGCGACGCTGGCGGCCAAGAGCCAGGCGTTCTACGGCATCGTGAAAATAGGCCGCACGCATTTGCAGGACGCCACGCCGCTCACACTGGGGCAGGAGCTCTCCGGCTACGTGGCGCAGCTCGATCTGGCCGGGCAGCAGATCCGCGCCACGCTGCCGGGCCTGCACCAGCTGGCCATCGGCGGCACGGCGGTGGGCACCGGCTTGAACGCGCATCCCGAGTTCAGCGCGCGCGTGGCCGGCGAGCTGGCGCGCGACACGGGCGTCGCTTTTCTCTCGGCGCCGAACAAGTTCCAGGCCCTGGCTTCGCACGAAGCCTTGCTGTTCGCGCACGGCGCCTTGAAGACGCTGGCCGCCGGCCTGATGAAGATCGCCAACGACGTGCGCTGGCTGTCCAGCGGTCCACGCTCGGGCCTGGGCGAGATCCGCATTCCCGAGAACGAGCCGGGCTCCTCCATCATGCCGGGCAAGGTCAATCCCACCCAGTGCGAGGCGGTCACCATGCTGGCCGCGCAGGTGATGGGCAACGACGTGGCCATCAATATCGGCGGGGCCAGCGGCAACTTCGAGCTCAACGTCTACAAGCCGCTCCTGATCCACAACTTCCTGCAGTCGGTGCGGCTGCTCGCGGACGGCATGGCCAGCTTCGACCAGCATTGCGCCGCCGGCATCGAGCCCAACCGCGAGCGCATCGCCGAGCTGGTCGACCGTTCGCTGATGCTGGTTACCGCGCTCAATCCGCACATCGGCTACGACAAGGCCGCGCAGATCGCCAAGAAGGCGCACAAGGAACACACCTCGCTGAAAGAGGCGGCGCTGGCGCTGGGCTATCTCACCGCGCAAGAGTTCGATCAATGGGTCGTGCCGGCCGACATGACCCATATGCGGCGCTGAGCGGCCGATCCGGCGCCGGGCAAACAACGCAAGGGGGACTTCTCCGGTATTGGGTCTGGGGTGTTTGCTGCTATCCTCCGGCACAGGACAACCGCGCGCTTCGCGAGGGCGCGCGGGCCTGGTCCCTGAGTAAGCCATTTGAGCAAACCACTTAAAACACGCGGCACGCGCGATCTGCATGACCGCATCGGAGATATCCCCATGATCAAGATTCGTCCCCTGGCCCCCGTTTTGGCGCTGACCAGCGCCGCCGCATTGCTGTCGGGCATCGCCACGACGGCGCAGGCCGCCGACTATCCCGCGCATTCCATCCGCGTCATCGTGCCGTTCGCGGCGGGCGGTTCCACCGACATCATCGCGCGCCTGGTCACGCAGCGCATGGCCGCCGAACTGGGCCAGGCCATGGTGGTCGAGAACCGCGGCGGCGGCGGCGGCGCCGGCGGCGCGGCGGTGGCGGCGCGCGCCGCGCCGGACGGCTACACGCTGTTCATC
>CALGFL010000017.1 GCA_937881145.1 uncultured Bordetella sp. | reverse complement strand
GTAGAACGGATTCTCCCCCGCCGTTACTTCGCCCCAGCCGGTAACGCCCCCGGCTGCCCCGCCCAAGCCGCAGGTCGATCCCGACATTGCGCTGGAGCAGGCCAAGAAGAAACAGCAGGAAGAGCAGGCCAAGCAGGAAGCGGCCGCCGCGGCCGCCAAGAAGGCTGCCGCGGACAAGGCCGCCGCCGAACAGAAAGCCAAGGATGACGCGGCGAAGAAGGCCGCCGAGGAAAAGGCGGCTGCCGAGCAGAAGGCCAAGGACGACGCGGCAAAGGCCGCGGCGGCGAAGGCGGCTGCCGATAAGGCCGCCGCTGAAAAGGCCGCAGCCGAAAAAGCCGCCGAAGAGAAAGCCAAGGAAGAAGCCGCCAAGAAGGCTGCGGCCGCCGAAGCCGCCGCCAAGAAGGCCGCCGCGGACAAGGCCCTCAAGGATTCGTTCAAGAACGCGATCCTGGGCAGCGCGGGCATCGCCTCCGGCACGGCCGACCACAACCAAAAGGGCGGTGGCGGCGGCACCGACGGCGGCTATGGCGCGAAGGTGCGCGCCTGCGTTCAGCCGGGCGTAACATACGCCCCGCCGCCGCAGAGCGGGACCAACCCCAGGGCGCAATTCCGGGTACAGTTGGCGCGTAACGGCAAGGTTACCCAAGCCACCCTGACCCAGTCTTCCGGCATTCCCGCTTTCGACACTGCGGTCCAGCGAGGCATCCTGGCCTGCGACCCATTCCCCAAGCCTTCGATCGGCCCGTACCCGTCGTCGATCGATATCGGCTATGACATGTACTGATTGAAGGAGATAGACGCATGACCTACGTCTTCCGCGCCCCCCTGTTCAGGACGCTACGCACGCTGGGCCTCGCGCTCTTGCTGCCGGCGGCCCTGCTGGCCGCGCAACCCGCGCGCGCGCAACTGCAAGTCAATATCTCGGGCGTCGGGGCCACCCAGTACCCGATCGCCATCGCCGACTTCGCAGCCACCGACACCACCGGCCAGGCCATTGCCGACGTGATCCGCGCCGACCTGAACCGCTCGGGCCAATTCCGCCTGATCAACGCCTCCGGCGCCAACCTCAACGTCGACAGCCCGATCTCGTACGACGATTGGCGCGGTCGCGGCGCCGACTACCTGGCTTATGGCAGCGTCAAGCAAGCAGCCGACGGCAGCTACCAGGTCAGCTACCGCCTGGGCGACGACGTCCAGAAGACGCAGCTCGACGGCGTGGCCTTCAACGGCACCGCGCAGCAGCTGCGCCGCGTGTCGCACCAGATCGCCGACCGTATTTATCAAAAGATCACCGGCGTGCGCGGTGTGTTCTCCACCCGCATTGCCTATGTGCTCAAGCAAGGCAGCACCTACGAACTGCAGGTCGCCGACGCCGACGGGCAGAACCCGCAGGTGGCGCTGCGTTCGCGCCAGCCCATCATCTCGCCTGCCTGGTCGCCCGACGGCGCGCGCCTGGCCTATGTGAGCTTTCATACCGGCAAGCCCGTGGTCTACGTGCAGACCCTGGCCAGCAGCGCCCAAACGCCCGTGGCCAACTACAAGGGCAACAACAGCGCGCCGGCCTGGACGCCCGACGGCTCGCATCTGGCCGTGGCCTTGACGCGCGACGGCCTCTCGCAGATCTACCTGGTTTCGTCCAGCGGCGGCTCCAGCCTGCGCCGCCTGACCCGCTCGCCCGGCATCGATACCGAGCCCTTCTTCATGCCGGACGGCAAATCGTTCATCTTCACCAGCGACCGCAGCGGCGGCCCGCAGACCTACCAGATGAGCGTGGACGGCGGCGATGCGCGCCGCCTGACGTTCACCGGCAACTACAATATCTCACCTCGCATTTCCCCCGATGGATCGACGCTCCTATACGTTGCAAGGCGCGACGGTTCGTTCCATATCGCTACCCTGAACCTGTCCACTGGTAATGAAGTTTTGCTGACTGCCGGCCCCGACGATCAATCGCCAAGCTTTGCACCAAACGGCATGCAAGTGCTTTATGCTACGAAGCAAGGCGGGCGTAGTGTGCTGGCAGTCGTTTCAACCGATGGCCGCGTACATCAGACGCTGTCTGTCCTGAACGGGGAAATCCAAGAACCGACGTGGGGCCCCTTCACCCAATAACACGTGTGATCTTCTTTAACTAAAGGAACCATCATGAAGTCGCGCATTGCCAAGAGCCTTTCCATTACTGCCCTGACCGCTGCTTTGGCGGCCTGTAGCTCCGTTCCCCTCGACAAGAATGCCGGTGCCAGCAACGGCAACGCCGGGGATTCGATGGATCCGTTCAACCCGAGCAGTGTGCTGTATCAGCAACGCTCGGTCTATTTCGGCTTTGACCAATACAACGTCGACGACCAGTACCGCACGCTGGTCTCGCAGCACGCCCACTACCTGGCCGCGCATCCGCAACAGCACGTCAAGATCGAAGGCAACACCGACGAACGCGGTGGCGCCGAGTACAACCTGGCCCTGGGCCAGCGTCGCGCCGAAGCCGTCGCCAAGCAGATGGAACTGCAAGGCGTGAGCAACGGCCAAATCGAAACGATCAGCTTCGGCAAGGAAAAGCCCAAGGCTCTGGGCCACACGGAAGCCGACTGGGCGCAGAACCGTCGCGCCGACATCAACTACCTGCGCTAAGCACAGCGCATGCCGGCCTGACCGCGTCGGGCCGGCGCTCCTGCTTGCGCAGGCCCACGTCGGGACCCTGTCCCGACGTTTGTTTTTGTGGAAATAGCCCATGCGAAACCGTGCACTCACCCCGCGCCGAGTGGCGCTGATCGCCAGTCTTGCCTGCGCAGTCGTGGCAGCACCGGCAGCCCATGCGTTCGCCGACGACGATGCGCGCAACGCCATTCTTCAATTGCGCCAGCAGCTCGACCAAAGTCAGCAACAGCAAGTGCAGTTGTACAACCAGATTCAATCGCTGCAGGACCGCGTCGACAAGCTGAACGGCGAGGTGCAAGAGTTGCAGCACTCGCAGCAGCGACAGCAGCAGCAGCCCGGCGCCAATAACGATCAGCAAGGAGACAACACGTCCGGCCAGCCCGGACCCCTCGCTGATCCGCAGGAAGCCAACACCTACAACAGCGCCATCGATCTGTTCCGCAAGGGCCAGTACAAGAAGGCGGCCGATTCACTGTCCGCTTTCGTCGCCCTCTATCCCAATAGCCAGATGGCGCCGGCAGCTCGCTTCTTCCAAGGCAGCAGCCGCTATGCGCTAAAGGACTACAAGGGCGCGATCTCGACGCTCGAAGGCGTGGTGCACGACTATCCCAACGATCCGCACGCCGCCGATGCCATGCTCGTGATCGCCGGCTGCCAGATCGAGCTGAACAACCGCAACGCCGCCAAGGCGACCATGCAAAAGCTGATCAGCCAGTATCCCAACACGCAGGCCGCCACGTCGGCCAAGAGCCGACTGAAGCTGCTGCAATAAGCCGCTACGCCCGCTACGAAAAAAAGGCCGCGCAGATGCGCGGCCTTTTTTTCGATCGCAGCGATCAAGCTCGCAGCGCCACGTCGGCGATGGGTGCGCCGGTCATGGCCTCGAGCTGCTCGGGCGTGAGATTGAATACGGCATGCGGATGCCCCGCAGCCGCCCACAGGCTGTCGTAGTTGAACAGATCTTCGTCGAGCAGCATCACAGGTTTGACGGTGTGGCCGATGGGGCAGACGCCGCCTATTGCATAGCCCGTGGCCTCGCGCACGAAACGCGCGTCAGCCTTGCCCAACTCGCCCACGCGAGCAGCCACCTTGGCCTCGTCGACGCGATTGCTGCCGCTGGCCACCACCAGCACCGGGGCATTGTCCGACACACGGCGAAAAATAATGGATTTGGCGATCTGCGCGACCTCGCAACCCAGGCCCGCGGCAGCTTCTGCGGAGGTGCGTCCGGTCTCTGCCAACAGCACCACGGGCTTGTCGTGACCCAACGACTGTAGTAAAGACGCAACACGCTGAGCAGATTCGGGCAAATTTTTTTGATCGGTAGACATGGCGGGATGCAAAGAATTGCAAGGTTTAACTGACAAAATTCTGTCTGAATAACGCCTATCGGGCTGATTGGGACAAGCCTGAGGCCGAACGAGTGTAGCAAGCCTGCCCCGAAAGGAAGACAACAAGGGCGGCGCTAGAATCGTGGCCTTGCTCAAGCCCGGTTCCATCATGCGTTTTGCCCCTGACCTGCCCACCCGGAGCGTCGAATTCGACGGCTACGCCACCGCCTATGCCGAGACCGGTACGGGCGAACCAGTGGTACTGGTGCACGGGTCGCTATGCGACTGGCGCTACTGGAAGCCACAGCTGACCGGACTGGGCAAACGCTACCGCGTGTTGGCGCCGTCGCTGCGGCGCTATTGGCCGGAGCGCTGGGACGGCACGGGCCCGGGGTTCTCGATTGCCGAGCATGCCGAGCAGTTGCTCAATTTCGTGACACAAACCGTGGGCGGGCCGGTTCATCTGGTGGGCCACTCGCGTGGCGGGCGTGTGGCGCTGGAAGCGGCGCTGCGCGACCCGGGCCTGGTCCGCAGCCTGACGCTGGCCGACCCCGGCCAGCCCTTGCCCGGCAACCATGACCCGCGTGGCGATTTTCGCCAGCAGGCACGCGACATGATCCGCGACGGCAAGGCCGAAGATGGTCTGGCGCTTTTCATCGATGCCGTGACCGGCCCCGATACCTGGCGCCGCATGGTGCCCTGGTTCAAGGAGATGGTGCGCGACAACGCCGCCACATTGATCGGCCAGGCGGCGGAAATCGTCCCCATGCCCGACGGGCTCGCGCTGCGGGCGCTGCTGCCGCCGGTGCTGCTGGTAGGCGGCGCGTTAAGTCCCGCGCCCTTCCCCGGTGTATTGGACTGGCTGGAAAGCGTACTACCCGACCCCAAGCGGGTGTCGATCGCCTATGCCTCGCATGGGATGAGCTTGTCCAACACCAAGGCTTTCAACGCGGCGGTCGAGGCGTTTTTGCAATAAACGCCAGCCGCTTATGCAGTCCCGCGCCCGACGGGAATGCCCAGGAAGAACTTATCAGGACTTCTTCTGCGCAATAACCGCCTCGGCCACCACCTTCGGCGCCTCGGCATAGTGCTTGAACTCCATGGTGTAGGTGGCACGCCCCTGCGTCAGCGAACGCAGCGAAGTCGAATACCCGAACATCTCGGCCAAAGGCACTTCGGCGCGCACCAGCTTGCCGCCGCCGCCCGCGATGTCTTCCATGCCTT
>CALGFL010000016.1 GCA_937881145.1 uncultured Bordetella sp. | reverse complement strand
CCTGCCCATGCTGCGCGAACAACTCACGCGCGAGCCGCATGCCGCGCCGCGCCTGGAGCTGTCCGACCGCATTCCCGACTACGCCGTCACGGGCAAGTACGAACCCGACTGGCTGGAGCGCGTGGAACCCACGGACTTCGTCCTGGCGGGCTACCAGCACCACGCGCCGCTGACCGCTCCCATGGCGGTTTGAGATTACGCGCGCAACGCCTGCGCATGGCGGGCGATGTGCTCGCCGATGAAGCTGGCCACGAAGTAATAGCTGTGGTCGTAGCCTGGGCGCAGCTGCAGATCCAGAGGATGCCCGACCGCGTCGCAAGCCGCCCGCAGCCGCTGCGGCTGCAGCTGGCTCTGCAGAAATTCGTCGCCCTCGCCCTGGTCCACCCATAGCGGCAGGCGCTCGCTTGCGTGCTTGACCAGCTCTGTCGCGTCGTACTGCTCCCACGCCTTGCGATCGTCGCCGAGATAGGCCGAGAACGCCTTGCGGCCCCAAGGTACCTGGCTCGGCGCGACAATGGGCGCGAACGCCGACACGCTGCGATAGCGGCCCGGATTGCGCAAGGCGACGACCAGGGCGCCGTGGCCGCCCATCGAATGCCCGCTGACCGCGCGCCTGTCCGTCGCGGGAAACCCCGCCTCGATCAGCGCGGGCAGCTCGTCCACCACATAGTCGTACATGCGGTAATGCGCCGCCCACGGCTGCTGCGTGGCATTGAGATAAAAGCCCGCCCCCTGCCCCAGATCGTAAGCCGCGTCATCGGCCACCTGCGCGCCGCGCGGACTGGTGTCGGGCGCGACCACGATGAGCCCATGCCGGGCCGCATGTTCCTGGGCGCCCGCCTTGGTAAGGAAGTTCTGCTCGCTGCAGGTCAACCCCGAAAGCCAGTACAGCACGGGGCAAGCCTCGCCGCGCAAGGCCGCCTCGGGCAGATAGACCCCGAAGCGCATCTCGCAGCCCAGCGCCGAAGACGCATGTTTCCAGACCTGCTGAGATCCGCCGTGACTGGCATGCTGCTCGATGCGTTCCATTGCGTCGGGCCTCCTTCAATAACGCACGACGGTGCGGATCGACTTGCCTTCGTGCATCAAATCGAAAGCCTCGTTGATCTCGTCAAGATGACGCGTATGCGTGACAAAGGGCGCGAGCTCGATCTTGCCCTGCATGGCGTCTTCGACCATGCCCGGCAATTGCGAGCGGCCCTTCACGCCGCCGAAGGCCGTGCCCTTCCAGCTGCGTCCGGTCACCAGCTGGAAGGGCCGCGTGGAGATCTCCTGCCCCGCGCCGGCCACGCCGATGATGATGGACTGGCCCCATCCGCGATGCGCGCATTCGAGCGCCGCGCGCATGACGTTGACATTGCCTATGCACTCGAAAGAGTGATCCACGCCCCAACCCGTCATCTCGACGATGACCTGTTGTACGGGCTTGTCGTGATCCTTGGGGTTGACGCAATCGGTGGCGCCGAAGGTCCTGGCGAGGTCGAACTTGCCCGGGTTGGTGTCGACCGCGATGATGCGCCCCGCCTTGGCCTGGCGCGCGCCCTGGATCACCGCCAGCCCGATGCCCCCCAGACCGAACACGGCCACCGTGTCGCCCGGCTGCACCTTGGCCGTGTTGTGCACGGCCCCGATGCCGGTCGTCACGCCGCAGCCCAAGAGGCAGACATGCTCGGGATTGGCGTCGGGATGGATCTTGGCCAGCGACACGTCGGCCACCACCGTGTATTCGCTGAAGGTCGAGCACCCCATGTAGTGATAGACCGGCTTGCCCTGATAGGAAAAGCGCGTGGTGCCGTCGGGCATCACGCCTTTGCCTTGCGTGGCGCGCACGGCCACGCACAGATTGGTCTTGCCCGACTTGCAGAACAGGCACTCGCCGCACTCGGCGGTATAGAGCGGAATGACGTGATCGCCCGGCTTGACGCTGGTCACGCCCTCGCCGACCTGCATCACGATGCCCGCGCCCTCGTGGCCCAGCACCACGGGAAACAGCCCCTCGGGATCTTCGCCCGACAAGGTGAACGCATCGGTATGGCAAACCCCGGTGTGGGTGATCCTGACCAGCACCTCGCCCTTTCTGGGCGGCGCGACGTCGATCTCGACGATTTCCAGAGGCTTGCCCGGCGCGAAGGCCACAGCGGCGCGTGATTTCATAACAACCTCGACGAAAAGAAAGGGAGACCTATACGACCGTATATAGTAAGCGCAGCAACAGACCGTCTCTCTTCATACCTGTCGAATCGCCCTCATGCCGCCCCGCCTCACCCTGATCGTGGCCTACGCCAGCAACCGCGTCATCGGACGCGACAACGGCCTGCCCTGGAAACTGCCGGGCGATCTGGCCCACTTCAAGCGCACCACGCTGGGCCATCCCATCATCATGGGCCGCAAAACCTGGGAATCCCTGGGCCGCCCCCTGCCGGGCCGCCTCAACATTGTCATCACGCGCCAGGCCGACTACGCCGCCGCGGGCGCCTTGGTGGCGACATCGCTGCAAGCCGCGTTGGACGCCTGCCCGAAAGACACGGAACCATTCGTCATCGGCGGCGCACAGCTCTACATGCTGGCCCTGCCCGCCGCCGACCGCATCGTGGCCACCGAGGTGCACGCCGACGTCGATGGCGATGCGTGGTTCCCCGTGCTGCCGCCGGGCCAGTGGCGGGAGACCGATCGCCAGCCGCAGCCGGCGGAGAACGGCCTGGAGTATGACTTGGTGACGTACGAGCGAGATTGCAGCATAAAAGGTTAGTATGCTAATAATGCTTGTCGAGGCTCAGGTGCGGATACGTTTTGCCGTCGACGCATTGGCGGCAGGACGACGGGTTTGTCCTCCGTGGAATAACAATCTTGACTAGAGGGTTTTTATGGAAATCGTTTCGTTCGGCAAGAATGACATCGAGAATGTCCTGGGAAAAATGAACTCGGCCCAACTCGATACGCTGTCGTTTGGGGCAATCGAGGTGGATTCCGCAGGGACAATCTTGAAATACAACGCCACGGAGGGGGCGATCACCGGGCGCGACCCCAAGGCGATGGTGGGCAAGAATTTTTTCCGCAATGTGGCGCCGTGTACAAACCGCCCGGAGTTCAAGGGGGTATTTGACGCCGGCGTAAAAAGCGGAGATCTGAGCACACTGTTCGAATACGTGTTCGATTATGAGATGGTGCCTACCAAGGAGAAGGTTCACATGAAGAAGGCTATCTCTGGCGATACCT
>CALGFL010000015.1 GCA_937881145.1 uncultured Bordetella sp. | reverse complement strand
CATCTGGCTGATGATCATCCCCATGCTCGTCAAGGTGGACTTCGGCGCGTTGGGCCAGGTGCGCCGGCACTGGCGCGGCATCGGCGTCACGCTGTTCGTGAACTGGGCCGTCAAGCCTTTCTCGATGGCGTTCCTGGGCTGGCTGTTCGTGCGGCAGGTGTTCGCGCCGTGGCTGCCTGCCGCGCAGCTCGACAGCTACGTCGCGGGGCTGATCCTGCTGGCCGCCGCGCCATGCACGGCCATGGTGTTCGTGTGGAGCCGGCTCGCCGGCGGCGATCCGCTTTTCACCTTGTCTCAGGTAGCTCTGAACGACACCATCATGGTGTTCGCCTTCGCACCCATCGTGGGGTTGCTGCTGGGGCTGT
This sequence comes from uncultured Bordetella sp., assembly GCA_937881145.1. GTDB lineage: Bacteria > Pseudomonadota > Gammaproteobacteria > Burkholderiales > Burkholderiaceae_B > Bordetella. Next base: position 5,038 of record CALGFL010000015.1, on the reverse strand, counting down.
CTTCCATCACCGTACCGTGGGCCACGCTGCTGACCTCGGTGGCGCTCTACATCGTCATTCCGGTGATCTTCGCCCAGTTGTGGCGCCGCGCGCTGCTGCGCCGCGGCCAGGCGGCCTTCGATGCCGCGCTGGCGCGCATCGGCCCGCTGTCCATCGGCGCATTGCTGCTGACGCTGGTGCTGCTCTTTGCCTTCCAGGGCCAGGCCATCATCGAGCAACCCTGGGTGATCGCCATGCTGGCCGTGCCCATTCTCATCCAGGTGTTGTTCAATTCGGCGCTGGCGTATTGGCTCAATCGGCGCCTGGGCGAGCAACATGACGTTGCCTGTCCATCGGCCTTGATCGGCGCGAGCAATTTCTTCGAGCTGGCCGTGGCCGCCGCTATCAGCCTGTTCGGTTTTCAATCCGGCGCGGCGCTGGCCACCGTGGTGGGCGTGCTGATCGAGGTGCCGGTGATGCTGCTGGTGGTGCGCGTCGTCAACCGCAGCCGCGCCTGGTACGCCTGCAATACGACAAAACCCGTTTGAAGATCCGTCCTATGAACATCACGATCTATCACAACCCCGACTGCGGCACCTCGCGCAACGTGCTGGCCCTGCTGCGCGCAGCCGGCGCCGAGCCCACCGTCATCGAATACCTCGCCGCGCCGCCCGATCGCCAGACCCTCGCGGCACTGATATCCGAGGCGGGCCTGACCGTGCGCGGCGCAATGCGCGTCAAGGGCACGCCATACAAGGACCTGGGCCTGGACGATCCGGCGCTCACCGATGCGCAGCTCATCGACCACATGCTGCGGCATCCCATCCTGATCAACCGGCCTTTTGTCGTCACCGCGCGCGGCGCGAGATTGTGCCGTCCCTCCGACCTGGCGCTCGATCTGCTGGAGCCCGGCCTTGCCGTCGATGTGAACAAGGAAGAAGGTTCTCCCTTTCTGCGCGACGAACAGATCGCCGGGGATGATCCCGGGTTGGCGGCCGCCTTGCTCGATGCCGGCTTGCCCACCGACGATCTCGCTCAGGCCGGCCGGACCTTCTACGCCTACCGCGCGTTCGCCGGCCGCGAGATCGGCTACGGCGGTTTCGAGCGCAATGGGCAAGACGTGCTGCTGCGATCCGTCGTTGTGCCGCCGGCCGGCAGGAACCAGGGCATAGGCCGCAATCTGCTGGCTTTGCTGCAGCGCCGCGCCTACGATCAGGGGGCCCGCCAGGCCTGGCTGCTGACGCAGACGGCTGCATCGTTTTTCGAGCGAGCCGGATTCCAGGCCATCGCCAGAGAACAGGCGCCGCAAGTCATCCTGGCTACCCGGCAAGCATCAAACCTGTGCCCCGCCAGCGCCGTGCTGATGACGCGCACGATCGCATTCTGATAAAGGTGCGCGGCTTGGCCCTGTTGCGGCGGCACATCGCCGCATGCTGGCCTTGCGGCGCTACGGCGCGTCGGCCTTGGGGCCGATGCTTCCCGCGTCCCAGGCCTGCTGGCGGAATTCGCGCGGCGATTTGCCTGCCGCCTTGCGAAAGAACCGCGTGAAGTGGGCCGGCTCCGAGAATCCCAAGGCATCCGATATCTCGCCTATGGTCATCGAGCTGTAGACCAGGCTGCGGCTGGCCTCCAGCGCCAGCCGTTCGTGGATGAGCTGCAGCGGCGATTTGCCCGCGTGGGCACGGGTGACGACGTTCAAGTGCGCGGTGGTGATGCCCATCTGGCCCGCGTACCAGGCCACGTCGTGATGCTCGGCATACGAGGTTTCGAGCAGATCGCCGAAACGGTTGCGGTGGTTCAGGCCCCGTGTGCGGGGCGCGCCGGCGCCTGTGCCGGGATGGTGGCTGCGCAGCCGCGCATAGATCAGCGTGAGCCAGGCTTCGATGCGCGCGTCGCGAAAGGCTTCGCGGGATAGATATTGAGCATTCAGATGCGCGAAGGCATCGCGCAGGCCCGTGCCGGCGCGGCGGTCGAGGGCATGGATGGCGGGTTGCGGGGGCGGGGCGGCCTGCGGCCCAAGGAGACGGGCCAGGCGCGCGAGCAGAGGGTAGGCGACCGTCACCACGTGGCCCGAGCAGTTTTCGTCGAACTCGAACCCGTGCACAAAGGCCTGGGGAATTTCGACAATGGCCGGCCCGCGCACGTTGTGCCTCGCCTCGTCCAGGCATACGACGGCCCGGCCCTGGCGCAGGTAGAGGATCTGGTATAGCCCGGAGTGGCGGTGCGGCCGGATATGCCAATTGTGCAAGCGGCTGCGCGCGGCGATGGTCTCGCAATGCACCCGCTCCGGCCCGGACCATTCTTCCTGGCCGCCGTAGAGCTTGAAGATCGGGGCACGATCGATATATTTCATATTGGCAATTTTAAGCTTCAAAAGTTCATTCAAAAGCCGATCCGCCGGGCGCACCATCGGCACCATGTCCGGAGTTTGGGCGCCGACAGAGCGCGACGGCCGGAACGGAGGAGAACCATGAAGACACAAGTGGCCATCATCGGCGCGGGTCCCTCGGGGCTGCTGCTGGGTCAACTGCTGCACCGCTGCGGGATCGACAATGTGATCCTGGAACGCCAGACGCCGCAATACGTGCTCGGGCGCATTCGCGCCGGCGTGCTCGAGCATGGCCTGGTGAACCTGATGCGCGAGGCGGGGGTGTCCGCCCACATGGACGAGCATGGCCTGGAGCACGACGGCTTTACGCTGGCGTTCCAGGGCCGCTGCCATCGCGTCGACATGAAGGCCCTGACCGGCAAGTCGGTGCTGGTCTACGGCCAGACCGAAGTGACGCGCGACCTGATGGCGGCGCGCCAGGCCAGCGGCGCCCCGGTCTACTACGAGGCCGCCGACGTGCAGCCGCACGGCTTTCTCGACGGCAAGCCGCGCGTGACGTTTACCCACCAGGGCAAACCGATGACCCTGGAGTGCGATTACATCGCGGGCTGCGATGGGTTTCACGGCGTGTCGCGCAAATCCGTGCCGCAGGAGCGCATCCGCCACTTCGAGCGCGTCTATCCCTTCGGCTGGCTGGGCCTGCTGTCCGATACGCCGCCCATCGAAGACGAACTGGTCTACGTCAACAACCCGCGCGGCTTCGCGCTCTGCAGCATGCGCTCGCCTACGCGCAGCCGCTATTACCTGCAATGCAGCCTGGCCGAGCAGGTGCAGGACTGGTCCGACGACCGCTTCTGGACAGAGCTGGCCACTCGGTTGCCCGAAGACATCGCCGGCAAACTGGTGACCGGCCCTTCGATCGAAAAAAGCATCGCGCCGCTGCGCAGCTTCGTGGCCGAGCCGATGAAGTTCGGCAATCTGTTCCTGGTGGGCGACGCCGCGCACATCGTGCCGCCCACGGGCGCCAAGGGCCTGAACCTGGCGTCCAGCGACGTCTACACGCTGTATCACGCGCTGCGCGGCGCGCTGCTTGACGGGCGGGCCGATCTGCTGGAGCGCTATTCGGAGATCTGCCTGCGCCGCGTCTGGAAGGCCGAGCGCTTTTCCTGGTGGATGACCACGCTGCTGCATACCTTCGACGACGACCCGTTCGGCCGGCGCATCCAGAGAGCCGAGCAGGACTACTACACCAGCACCCGAGCGGGGTTGACCACCATCGCCGAGAACTACGTCGGCTTGCCGTACGAAGCGGTGATCTGATCCGTGCGGACTCGCTCAGTCCATCTGGATCATCGAGGCGGGATAGACCTGGCGCGCGGTGGTGCGGATCAGGTCGAGCATGGCTTTCTGCGTCAGGGTCGTGATGCGGCCCGACGCCGTCGCCAGGTACAGGCGGCTGCGCAGCTCGGGCTGGACGATCTGGCGGATGTGATAGAGATCCGGCTGGGCCGAGGTCAATATGGCGTGCTCGGTCAGGACGGCATAGCCCGCGCCGTCGGCCACCAGGTCGAGGATGGCGGGCACGCCGTCGATCTCCAGGCGGATGTTCGGCTTGCAGCCGATCAGGGCCATCTGCGATTCCAGCAGCATGCGTATGGTGTTGGGCCGGTTGGGGATCACCAGCGGAATATTGGCCAGCGTGCGCAGCGGCATCGGCTGGTCCGACGGATGCGGCCCGCGCGGGCCGACCAGATACAGCAGCTCGTTGGTCAAGGGGCTCAGATCCAGGCCGGGCGAGGGCGACGGGTTGTAGAGCAGGGCGATGTCCAGGCGCCCCGCCAGCAGCCATTCCTGCATGACCAGCGACAAGCCTTCGCTGATCGACAGCGTGGCGTTGGGCAACTGCTTGCGGAACTGCCGCGTGAGCTGCACGGTCATCATTTTGGAAGCGCTGGGCGCGATGCCCAGCGCCACGCGGCCGGCCAAGGCACCCTGCACGCGGCCCATGTCTTCCTTGGCGCGGTCGACCTGGTGCAGGATGCCGCGGCAATGCTCGAGCAGCAGCTTGCCGGCCTCGGTCGTGGTGACGCCGCGTCCGTTGCGATTGAGCAGGTTCTGGCGCAGCTCCACTTCCAGCATGCGGATCTGGCGGCTGAGGGCCGGCTGGGCGATGTTCAAGGCATGCGAGGCCTGGGTGAAACTGCCCAGCTCGGCCACGCGCAGAAAATATTCGAGCTGTTTGAGATCCATATCAGGGTTTACCCAAAAATCGGCATGGGATGCAATGAGCTATATCGTTTAAGCATAACTGATAGTAGGTCCAGGCCCTTATTCGCGGCGCCGCCCGCGCCCATAATTCGGTCATTGTCGTAGTCATGGATGGCATGATGCAAAAGCCTATTCCGGCCCTGTTCATGCGGGGCGGCACCTCGCGCGGGCCTTTTTTCCTCGAATCCGATCTGCCGGCCGACGTCGCGGCGCGCGACCGCGTGCTGCTGGCCGTCATGGGCTCGCCCGACAAGCGCCAGATCGACGGCCTGGGCGGGGCCCATCCGCTGACCAGCAAGGTCGGCATCGTGCGTCCGGGCACCACGCCGGGGGTCGATCTGGAATTTCTCTTTGCCCAGCTGCAGCCTGAGAGCGACAAGGTCGACACCACGCCGAACTGCGGCAACATGCTCGCCGCCGTCGTGCCGTTCGCTCTGGAGCGCGGCCTGATCCAGGCCCGCG
>CALGFL010000014.1 GCA_937881145.1 uncultured Bordetella sp. | reverse complement strand
TCAATCAAGGCGGCGAGCTGCGCGCGATCAGGCGTTTGGTGGAACAGGCCGTGCCCGTGGATCCGGAGCAGCTTGCCGACACGAGCGTCAAGCTGCGGCAGATCGAGCGCCAGGCCCATCAATAAATCATACGGAGATTCTTGTGTATTCGAACGAAGCAATCCTGGGCAGCACGACCCTGGCGTCCAAGAATGCGCCCATCGAGTCGCTGGCCTGGCCTGATGAGGGCCTGCATGCCGTTCCCGATTGGGTCTATACCAACGAGTCGGTGTACGCGCTCGAGGTCGAGCGCATCTTTCACGGGCGTACCTGGAATTTCGTCGCCCTCGAGGCCGAAGTGCCCAATGCCGGCGACTACAAGCGGTCTTATGTCGGACCGACCCCGGTGGTCGTGTCGCGCGCGCAAGACGGCTCCATCCACGTGTTCGAGAACCGCTGTGCGCACCGCGGCGCCGAGTTCTGCCGCCACAGCCGCGGCAACAACAAAGAATTCGTCTGCCCGTATCACCAATGGTCGTACGACCTGAAGGGCAATCTGCAGGGTATTCCCTTCAAGCGCGGCGTCAACAAGCTGGGCGGCATGCCCAAGGATTTCCGCAATGAGCAGCACGGCCTGCGCAAGCTGGCGGTGGCGACCCGCAACGGCGTTGTGTTCGCCTCGCTCGCGCACGACATGGAGCCGCTCGAAGATTATCTGACGCCCGAGATCCTCGCGGATTTCGATGCTGTCTTCTCGGGCAGGAAACTGCGCATTCTCGGCTTCTACAAGAACGAGTTGCCGTGCAACTGGAAGATGTACCACGAGAATCTGAAGGATCCGTACCATGCGACCCTGCTGCATTCCTTCCTGGTGGTGTTCGGGCTGCTGGTGGCGGGCAACCGCTCGGCCATGATCGCGGACAGCAAGTACGGCATCCACGGCACGATGGCGTCGGCCAAGAGCGATACGCTCTACGCGCAGGTCGACGAGGAAAAAAAGAAAGAAATGCGGTCTTTCCACGACGGCATGAGGCTGCGCGACGAGCGCTTGCTGGATTTCGTCAAGGAATTCGATTCGGAATGGTCAGTGACCATGCAGACGATCTGGCCGAACCTGGTCGTGCAGCGCGAGATGAACACCCTGGGTGTGCGGCACATCGTGCCCAACGGGCCGAACAGCATGATCATGCTGTGGACCATGTTCGGCTACGAAGACGATTCCGAAGACATGGTGCGCCATCGCCTGCGCCAGGGCAATCTGATGGGGCCGTCGGGCTTTCTCGGGCTGGAAGACAACGAGGCCATGAAGTTCGTCCAGGAGGGCGTGCGCCGCTCGATCACCGATCGCAGCGTGATCAAACTGGACGGCGACAAGATAGGCACTGCGGACAACCTGATCTCGGAGGCTGCGATCCGCGCCATGTACAAACATTATCGCGAAGTAATGGGGTTCTAGATGCTGCCGGGATTTGAAAAGAAGACAGTCGCTCCCGCCGAGGCGCTTGCCGCCCGCCTGGCGGTCGAAGACTTCCATGCCGAATATTGCGCTGCCCTGGATGGCGGCGATCTCGAACGCTGGCCGGACTTTTTCACCGAAGACTGCCTTTACCGCGTGACCGAATTCGAAAACGCGGCGCACGGGCTGCCGGTGGGCCTGATCTATGCGGAAGGCCGCGACATGCTGCACGACCGGGCGGTGGCCATCGCGCGCACGCAGATGTTCGCGCCGCGCCAGATTCTGCATTTCGTCTCCAATGTGCGTATTCTCGAGGTCAGCGCCGACGAAATCGTCGCGCAGAGCAATTACCTGCTGCTGCAGACCCTGGTCGAAGGCGCGACCACGCTGCACCAGGCAGGGCGTCTTTTCGACCGCTTCGCGCGGGGGGGCGACAGCCTTTTTCTGAAGGAACGCCAGGCGATATACGACACGGCGATGATCGCGAACGACCTGGTCTACCCGGTCTGAAGCGCGCGTGGCGAATGGTGTCAATGCAATAGGGCGGGAGGGCGCCGGATCATGAGCGAACACTTCGAAGAACCCACGGAAGACGGCGGGGTCGGCGCCCGCGTCAGGCGCCGCGAGGACGAGCGGCACCTGCATGGCAAGGGCCGCTTCGTCGCCGACTACAGCTTTCCCGGCTTGCAGGAGGTCGCCTTTCTGCGCAGCCCCGTCGCGCATGCGCGCATCCTGCGCATCGGCAAGCCGAAGCGGCATGCGGACAGCATCGTCACGCGCGCCGACATGCAAGGCGCGAGCGATATCGTCGCCGATTCGAGTCTGCCTACGTACAAGCCGTCGTCGCATCCGCCGCTGGCTTCGGAAAAAGTGCGTTTCGCCGGCGAGCCGGTGGCCATGTGCTTTGCCGCGACGCGGGCGCAGGCCGAAGACATCGCCGAAGAGATCGAGCTGGACCTGGACGAACTGCCGGCCTTCGCCAACGCCTATGCGGCGCGCGATCGCACCGACGTGCGCGTGCACGAGCACTGGACCGACAACCTGTTCCTGGATCTGAGCGCGGACATCGATTTCGAGGCGCGCGCCAAGGACGCTCCCATCGTCGTCAAGCAGAAAGTCGACCTGGCGCGCCAGTGCATGGTACCCATGGAGGGCATGGCGGTGCTGGCGTATTGGGACCATCCGCAGTCCCAGCTCGTGGTGATCACCTCGACGCAGGTGCCGCACATGATACGCACGGTGCTGGCCCAGTGCCTGGGCATGGACCACGCACAGGTCCGGGTGATCTCGCCGGACGTGGGCGGAGCTTTCGGCTACAAGTGCGTGCTGCACCAAGAGGAGCTTTGCGTCGCGTGGCTGGCATTGACCTACCGGCGGCCTTTCCGTTTCATCGAGGATCGGCGCGAACACCTGATCGCCGGCGCCAATGCGCGCCAGCATCATTATGAATTGACTGCGTACGCCGACAAGACCGGCAGGCTGCTGGCGCTGGACGCCAGGCTGCTGATCGACGGTGGCGCCTATTCGGCCTGGCCTTTCACGATAGGGCTGGAGGTCGGACAGGCGCTGGGCAATTTGCCCGGCCCGTACGATTTCCGGGGCTATCGCTGCCGCACCCAATGCGCCGCGACCAATAAACCGGGCTTTCTGCCTTACCGCGGCGTGGCGCGCACGGGCGTGTGCTTCGCCATCGAACTGACCATGGATGCGATCGCGCGCGCGGTCGGACGGGAAGCCTGGCAAGTGCGCCACGACAATCTGGTGCGCGGCGCCGACATGCCCTACACCAACGTGGTCAAGAAGCACTACGACAGCGGCGACTACCAGGAAAGCCTGCGCCGCGCGGTGCAAAAGCTGGACCTGCCCAAATGGCGCGCGCGCCAGCGGGCCGGCGAGAAAGACGGCAGGCTCGTGGGCGTGGGCTTCGCCACGTTTACCGAGCAGTCCGCGCATGGCACGACGGTGTTCGCCTCCTGGGGCTTGCCGGTGGTGCCGGGCTACGACCAGGCCACCGTGCGCGTCACCGCCGACGGCGGCCTGGAGCTGCGCGCCGGCATCCACTCGCACGGGCAGGGCATGGAAACCACCCTGGCGCAGATCGCCAACGAAGTGCTGGGCGTGCCCGTCGCCAAGATCAAGCTCGTGCATGGCGACACGGCTCTGACGCCCTACTCGACGGGCACCTATGCTTCGCGCAGCATCGTGATGGCCGGCGGCGCGGTCGCGGTGACCTGCCGCGAACTCATCCCGCGCATCGTCAGGATCGGCGCGCATCTGCTCAAAGAAGACGAGGGCGCCGTGCGTTTCGAGGCGGGCCAAGTCGTGGGCACGGCGGGCCGCGTCACGCTCGGGCAGATCGCCGACGCCTGGTATTTGCATCCGGACCGCCTGCCGGCCGGCGTGAACCTGGCCGGGTTGGAGGCGACGCAAGGCTTCAAGCCCAAGGTCGACACGGGCGCGTTCAGCTATGCGACGCACGCGGCCGCGGTGGCGGTGGATCCGCAAACGGGCCATGTGGAAATCCTCGACTACGTCATCGTGGAAGACTGCGGCCGCATGATCAACCCCATGGTGGTCGAAGGGCAGACCATAGGCGGCACGGCACAGGGGATAGGCACGGCGTTCTACGAAGAAACGCTGTACGACGACAATGCCCAGCCGCTGACCTCGACCCTGGCGGACTACATGCTGCCCGGCCCCACCGAACTGCTGCCGATCAGGATCGAGCACATGGAGACGCCTTCCCCCCATACGGAGTTCGGCGCCAAAGGCGTGGGTGAGGGCGGCGCCATTGCACCGCCCGCGGCCTTGTTCAACGCGGTCAACGATGCGCTCGCGCCATTGAACGCTGTGGTCTCGGAAACCCCGCTGACGCCCAGGCGGCTGCTGGCGGCCATCGAGGCGGCGCGGGCGAGCGGCGGCGCCGTGGTCCGGGACGAAAACTGCGGGGTGGCGCAATGAAGGCCGCCGCGTTCGATTACGTGAAAAGCGCCACGCTGCCCGAGGCGCTCGACGCCCTGCGTGCCGGCGGCGTGGGCGCCAAGCCGATGTCCGGCAGCCAGTCGCTGGGACCCATGCTCAATCTGCGGCTTGCGCGGCCCGCGCAGGTGGTGGACGTATCGCGCCTGACCGAAATGCGCGGCGTGTCGGAAGCCGCAGGCGGCATCCGGGTCGGCGCCGCCGTGACGCACGCCGAGGTCGAAGACGGCAGGCACGCGCTGCTGCGGCATGCCTATCTGCGATACGTCGCATCCGGCATTGCCTACCGGGCGGTGCGCAACCGCGGAACCCTGGGCGGCAGCCTGGCCCATGCGGATCCGGCCGCCGATTGGCCCTTGGCCCTGGCCGCCCTGGACGCGCGCCTGGAACTGGCCCGCGCCGGCGCGTCGCGCGTCGTGCGGGTCGGCGAATTCATGCTGGGCGCGTTCACGACCCGGCTCGAAGAAGGCGAGATCATCACCGCCGTGCTGCTGCCCAGGCTGGGCGACACGCTGCGCTGGGGCTATTACAAGCTGTGCCGCAAGACCGGCGAATTCGCGCATGCCAGCGCGGCGGCGGCCTTCGATGCCCGAACCGGACTGGCCAAGGTCGTGCTGGGCGCACTCGACGGGCCGCCGGCCGCGCTCGACGGGCTGGCTCAGGCCATTGCGCAGAACGGCGCCGCCGCCGCCACGCAAGAGGCGCTCCGGTCCGCCGTGGCGGGCGCCATGCCCGAGGCGGACGGCATCGACCGGGCGATGCACGCGGCCGCCTTGGAGCGCTGCCTTGCCCAGGTGTTCGGAAACTGAAAACCACAAGCCTATGACGGGGTTCTCCTCATGCCAGCCATTGAACTGAACATCAATGATCGCCCCGTGCGCGCGGACGTGGAGCCGCGCGTGCACCTGGGCGACTTCCTGCGCGAGGCGCAGCACCTGACCGGCACGCACCTGGGCTGCGAGCATGGCGTGTGCGGCGCGTGCACCGTGCTGCTCGACGGCGAACCGGTGCGATCCTGCATCACCTTTGCCGCGGCCTGCGACAAGCGGCATGTGCGCACCATCGAAGGCTTCGACGACGACGAGCTGATGCGGCGGCTGCGACGGTCGTTCTCGCTGCATCACGCGCTGCAATGCGGCTATTGCACGCCGGGCATGCTTATCACCGCGCTCGACATCGTGCGCCGCTTTCCCGATGCGGACGAAGCGCGCATCCGGCTCGAATTGTCCGGAAACCTGTGCCGCTGCACGGGCTATGTGGGCATCGTCAACGCGATCGAGGCGGTGCTGCAGGATCTGAAAGCGCATCCCCTGGCCCTGACGCCCACGGCGCCCGCCGTCAGTGCGGCGGCAAGCGAGATCACCGTAAGGCGCACCGAACCCTTCGAGACGTTCACGGCCGCCAACGCCTCGTCCTTCGCCCAGAACGCCGCGCCGCCGCCGGTTGCCGCCGAGGGACAATCGGAAAACCAGGCGGCCACGCGGCGCAAAGGCTGGACGGCCGTCGAAGACAGTTTCGTCGTGCCCTTCGGCCTGGACCAGGTATGGGCTTTCATGGGCGACCTGTCTTTGGTCGCCGCCTGCCTGCCGGGCGCGGAGCTGACCGAGAACGACGGCGAAGCCGTGAAAGGAAAGATCGCGGTCAAGTTCGGGCCGATGTCGGCCAGCTTTGCCGGCGCGGCGCGCCTGGAACGCGACGAGGGCGCACATCGCGCCGTGATGCGCGGCGCAGGGCAGGACAACATCAGCCGCTCGCGCGCCAACGGCGACGTGACCTATGCGCTGACCGGCGAAGACGGCGGCAGGCAGACGCGAGTGGCCGTGACGCTCGAATACATGCTTCAGGGGCCGCTGGCGCAATTCTCGCGCTCGGGCCTGGTTAGAGATTTCATACGGCGGATGATCGCGGATTTCGGCGCGCGCATCGCGGCCCGGCTGGCGGGCACCGAGGCGCCCGGGCCGGCACCGGTCAGATTCAATGCCGGCGGCCTGGTCTGGCGCGTCATCCGGGACCGCGTCCGGCGGCTGTTCGGCAAAGGCGAACAACCCAAATCGAAGGAGTGGCAATGAGCAGCAGCAATAAACGGCGCATACGCAAGATCGCCCTGGAAGAGCACTTCACCACGCCGGGCTTTCAGAATTATTCGAAGAGCTTCACGCAGCACATTCCCGCGCAGGTGCTGCGCGACCTGGCGGCGCGCCTGACCGACTTCGACGGACAGCGCATCGAAGAGATGGACCGGGCCGGCATCGACTACACCATTCTTTCGCAGACCGGGCCGAGCGTACAGGGCGAGGCGGATCCGCAACTGGCGATTTCGCGCGCGCAGGAAAGCAACGACTTCCTGGCGCGGCAGATCGCGCGCCATCCCACGCGCTTCGGCGGCTTCGCCACCTTGCCCATGCACACCGCGCAAGGCGCGTCGCGCGAGCTGACGCGCGCGGTGAAGGAGCTTGGCTTGAAGGGCGCGCTCGTCAACGGGCACACGCTGGGCACGTATTACGACGACCGGGCCTACGATCCGTTCTGGGCCACCCTGCAGGAACTGGACGTGCCGCTCTACCTGCATCCGACCGATGCGTTCATCTCGCCCAGGGTGCTCGACGGCCATCCCGAATTGACGGGCGCAACGTGGGGATGGGGCGTCGAAACGGGCAGCCATGCCTTGCGCCTGCTGTTCGGCGG
>CALGFL010000013.1 GCA_937881145.1 uncultured Bordetella sp. | reverse complement strand
TGGCGCGAGGCCAAGGTCCACGTCCTGACCCATACCCTGCACTACGGTTTGGGCGTCTTCGAGGGCGTGCGGGCCTATCACGCCGAGGGCGGTACCGCGATCTTCCGCCTCAAGGAGCACACCGACCGCCTGTTCCGCTCCGCCCATATCCTGCGCATGGCGATGCCCTACGACAAGCAGACCGTCAACGACGCCATCTGCACCGTGGTGCGCGACAACAAGCTCGACTCCGGCTACATCCGCCCGATGTGTTTCTACGGCGCCGAAGGCATGGGCCTGCGCGCCGACAAGCTCGAGACCCACGTGATGGTGGCCGCCTGGTCATGGGGCGCCTACATGGGCGAAGAAGCGCTGGCCCAGGGCCTCCGCGTCAAGATTTCCTCCTACGCCCGCCAGCACGTCAACGTGACCATGCCGCGGGCCAAGGTGGCCACCACCTACGCCAATTCCATCCTGGCCAACAACGAGGCCCTGCAGGACGGCTACGACGAAGCCCTGCTGCTCGACACCGAAGGGTTCGTGGCCGAAGGCTCGGGCGAGAACGTCTTCATCGTCAAGGAGGGCGTACTCTACGAACCCGAGATTGCCTCGGCGCTCACCGGCATCACGCGCTCCACTGTGCATGCGCTGGCCGCCGACCTGGGCATCCCGGTGATCACCCGCCGCCTCACGCGCGACGACCTCTATATCGCCGACGAAGCCTTCTTCACCGGCACCGCCGCCGAAGTCACGCCCATCCGCGAGATCGACAACCGCCGCATCGGCTCGGGCTCGCGCGGCCCGGTCACCGCCAAGCTGCAGAAGGCCTTCTTCGACCTGGTGGCCGGACGCAACCCCAAATACGCGCACTGGCTCACGCTGGTCTGACGTCTTTCACCCCTTACGCACGCATCATTTCAGGAACCACCATGACCGCAGCCGACCCCGCCGTCACCCAGGAAACCGTCCTCATCGGCGCCGAACACATCCCTCTGTACTGCCCCGGTCCCAAGGCACCCCTCTGGAGCATGCATCCGCGCGTGTTCCTCGACATCGCCGTCACCGGCTCGGTCCGTTGCCCCTACTGCAGCACCGAATACCTCCTCAAGCCGGGCACCGTGATCAAGCACGGGCATTAATTTGCCTTTTAGCAAGCTCGACGCCTCCGCCTGCCCCGTTCCGTCCTGGCTGCCGGGCGGACACCTCCAGACGATCCACGCATCGCTCTTCGCGCGGCATCACCGCATCGCTTTCGTGCGAGATCGGGTCGATACGCCGGACAAGGATTTCGTCGATTTCGATTGGGCGGGCCCCGGTCTTTTTCCGCATAAGCCGCCCGCCGGTCCGCAGGCCGAATCGGCGCCGCTGCAGGCCGGCGCGTCGGCTGCTGCGCGCTGGATCACCCTGGGCGATTGGCAGGCCCTGCCGCAAGAGCCCGGCGCGCCGGCGCTGATCCTGTTCCACGGCCTCGAAGGCAGCAGCGGCAGCAATTACGCCCAATCCATCGCGGCGCACTTTCGTTCGCGCGGGTGGGTCGTGGTGGTGGCGCATTTTAGAAGCTGCTCGGGCACGCCCAACCGTCTTGCGCGCGCCTACCATTCGGGCGACTCCACCGACATCGCCTTCATGCTCGACACGGTGCGTCGGCGCCTGCCGCGCGCCCGTTGGCACGCCGCCGGGATTTCGCTGGGCGGCAACGCCCTGCTCAAATTCCTCGGCGAACAAGAGCACGAGGCCGGCTGGCTGACGGCCTGCGCCGGCGTCTCGGTGCCGCTGGACCTGGTCGCCGGCGGCGCGGCCCTGGGTTGGGGCTTCGTCGAACGGCAGATATACACCCGCTACTTTCTGCACACCATGCGGCGCAAGGTGCTGGAAAAAGCCGAACGCTATCCGGGCGTGATCGACGTCATGGGCATCGCCCACGCGCGCGACCTGCACGACTTCGACGACACCTACACCGCGCCCATGCACGGCTTTCGCAATGCACTCGATTACTGGGCCAAGGCTTCGAGCAAACCCTGGCTGGCATCGGTGCACGTGCCTACGCTGGTGCTCAACGCACGCAACGATCCCTTCCTGCCCGCCGCGTCCTTGCCCACCCCCGCGCAATGCTCGGAGCGCGTGCTCCTGCACCAGCCCGAACAAGGCGGCCATGCCGGCTTCGTCGTCGGCCGCTTTCCCGGCAACCTGAACTGGCTGCCCGAACGGCTTGGCCGCTTCTTCGAAACGGGCACCTAGGAGAAAGGCGCGAGGATCTTGCGCGCTAGCCCTTGGGCACGACGTCCTTGAATTTCTCGAGCAGATTGCGCTCGTCCTGCAGGCGCATCCGGACGTCGTGCAATTGCGCATCCAGTTCCGACTGTTCATAGAAATCGGTGGACAGACTGCGCGCCTGCTGCAGTTGATAAGCCGCGGCGGCATAGGCCCCCGTCGCCAGGTAGTACTGCGCCATGTCGCGCCGCGCCGCCACCTTGCCGCCGCTGCGATCCTCGCTGCGGGCCAGCATCTGGTACACGTCAGGCTGATCCTTGCCCCATTCCCTGGCCTTGGCGCGCAGATAGGCCTGCGCATCGGCCACTCGGCCGGCATCTTGCAGGGCCGTGGCATACGACATGCCCAAGGCCTGCCGGTGGGGCCAGCGCTTGATCGCGGCCTGCGCCTGCTCGACGGCGCTGGAGGCGTCCTTGCGCGCCAGGGCAATGTCGATGCCCAGCTTGGCCAGTTCGGGCGCGCCATCGGGCCACGCGGCCTTGGCCTTGTCCCAATACGAGGCGGCCTGCTTCAAGTCTTCGCGGTGCAGCCAGTAGCGGGCCAGGCCATACAGCGCGGCGGCGCGGCGCACGCCCTGGTCGGCAACGGCCTCGGACCGCAGGGTTTCGCGGATGTCGCGCAAGGCCTGCGAATCGCCGCCCTGCAACACGCGCACCTTGGCCCGCAGAAACCAGAAATCCGCCGAGTCGGTGTAATGCACGGCAGGCAGATCGCGAATGCGGTTCTGCATGTCGGTCATGCGCTCGATGGACTGCGGATGCGTGCTGGCCCAGGGACCACCGCCCCTGCCTTCGTTCAGGCGCGAGGCCATCATCAGGCGGCCGAATATGCGGGCCATGCCCCTGGGGTCGTAGCCGGCTTCGTAGAGCATGCGCAGGCCGGCGCGGTCGGCTTCGCGCTCGGCGTTACGCGAGAATTCCAGCTGCCGGTCGACCGCGGCGGCCTGGCCGAAAGCGGCGATGCCCATGGCCAGGTCGCCCGATCTCGCCGCCAGCCCCGCGACCAAGGCCGCGGCCATGCTGGCCAGCGCGATCATGCCGTTCTGCCCGCTCTGCGTCATGCCGCGGGCGATATGGCGCTGGGCGACGTGACCGATCTCGTGACCGAGCACGCCGGCCAATTCGGACTCGCTCTCGCAGGTCAGGATCAAACCGGTGTTCACGCCGATGAAGCCGCCCGGCAATGTGAAAGCATTGATTTCCGGATCCAGCACGCCGAACATCTCGATGGGCGGCACCGGGTTCGGCGCATGGGCCGCCAGCTTGCGGCCCACGCTCGTGAGATATTGATTGAGCTCGGCGTCGTCGATGTAGGTGGGGTCGAGCCGGCCCTGAACCATGATGGCCTGGCCGAGTTCGCGCTCCATGTCCGGAGAAAGCTCGTCCGCGGAAGCGGCGCCCATCGAAGGCAGGCCGACGGGCTGGGCCGCCGCCGGCAGGCCCGGCAAAGCCAGCGCAAAGCAGAGCGCCCCAGCCACGATACGCCTTGCATTCAGCAACATCGGTATCACGCCCTATTTGTAATAAGCACTATGATAATGACCCTATTTCGGGTGTCCGCGCGTTTGCGGTTCCAGGCAACCCGAGGCTCTTTTGGCAACCCGCTCGCTTCGAGCAGGAGTTATTTTTTATGATACCTATCCGCAAAGCTGTTTTCCCCGTTGCAGGCCTGGGCACCCGTTTTCTGCCCGCCACCAAGGCCATGCCCAAGGAAATGCTGCCGGTGGTCGATAAGCCGCTTATCCAGTATGCCGTCGAAGAAGCCGTGGCCGCCGGCATCACGCACCTGATTTTCGTGACCGGCCGCAACAAGCGCGCCATCGAAGACCATTTCGACGCCTCGCCCGAGCTCGAACGCGAGCTCGAAGAGAAAGGCAAGAAAGAACTGCTGTCGCTGGCCCGGGACATTCTGCCCGATCACGTCAGCTGCCTCTTCATCCGCCAGAAGGCCGCGCTGGGCCTGGGCCACGCCGTGCTCACGGCCCAACCCGCGGTAGGCGACGAACCCTTCGCCGTGCTGCTGGCCGATGACTTGATCGATTCCGATACCTCGGTCACCAAGCAGTTGATCGACACCGCAATGAGCAACAACGCCAGCGTGCTGGGCGTGCAGGACGTGCCGCGCGAAGACACCAGCAAGTACGGCATCGTGGCCGGCGAGCGCCTGAACGCGCGCACCGAACGCGTAACGCACATCGTCGAGAAACCCAAGCCCGACGACGCGCCTTCGACGCTGGCGGTGGTGGGCCGCTATGTGCTCGAATCGGCCATCTTCGATCATCTGCGCAAGACCGAGCGCGGCGCCGGCAACGAGATCCAGCTCACCGACGCCATCGCCTCGCTGATACGCGAGCGCGAGGTCTACGCGCATCGCTACGAAGGCACACGCTACGACTGCGGCAGCAAGGCGGGCCTGTTCCAGGCCAATATCGCGCTTGGCCGGAAGTATCACGGGTTGATTCCGGAGTAAGACGCTCATAGCGAGTACGACTCCCGCTCGAGACGTCGAATCGAGTTCTTAAGACGCCGGGGCTGCCCTGCGCAATTCCGATGCCCACCGGGCGGGCGTCGGAACTCCCGCGGTCCTGTCGACGGCGTCCCAGGAACTCAAACGAACCCAACCGCACTCAGGCACCGAAATACCAGGCCAGCCAAACGGCGAACAGCAAGTAGAACCCACCCGTCCAAGCCAGCGTACGCGCTGTAATGCGCCCTCGCCGCAAACGCAGCCACAGCATCACGATGGCCGCCAGCGTCACCAGGCCCGACATCAGCAGCGGCGCATCGAACAGCCACGGCGTCATGAAAATACCCAGGGCGCTGGGAATCGTCGCCTGGATCATCATGGCGCCCGAGATATTGGCCAGCGCCAGGCGCGCCTTGCCCTGCCTCACCCAGATAAAGGCGTTGAGAATCTCCGGCAATTCGGTCGCCACCGGGGCCAGCAGCAAGGCCGCCACGTGCGGCGACATGTTCATCAGCGTGCCCAGTTCGCCGATCTGATGCACGAACACGCGCGAGGCCGCCGCGATCACCGCCAGCGCCAGCAACGTCTGGCCGCCAGCCCAGAGCAGGCTGGGCCGGGCTTCGGAAGGACGCAGCTTGAGCGGTTCGAGGTCTTCATGATCGATGCCTTCCTCGTCGTGGGTCAGCTCGCGCTTGACATAGAACACATACACGGCCAGGAACAGGATGCCCAGCCAGGGTTTCCAGGCGAAGGCCAGCAGGCCCAGCCCCAGCTTAAACACGAACACCGCCATGAACCAGGCCTGGTCGCGCGCCAGGCGCTGCTGGACGTTCTGCTCGACCCTGGGCGCCTGGCCCTTGCGGACCATGAACAGCAGCACCCATCCGCCCACGGCATAGGCCACCGTGGACAGCACCAGCGGGCCGCCCATGGCGGCCCCGACGCCGATGTCTTTTTGCGCGGGCGTCTGGCCGAACATGACCGCCATGAACGTCACCACGCTTTCCGGCAGCGCCGTGCCGAAGGCCGCCAGCACCGTGCCCGTGGCCGTGGCGCTCATCGAAAAGCGATGACCGACCCACTCGACGCCGTTGACGAAGTACTCGCAGGCCAGATAGATCAGGACTGCGGAGAGCAGGAAGAGGAACAGGGTGAGCAACATGAAATGGCGGCCGGGCAAGCGAACACAATGGCGCAGCGGCGCGGCTCGCCCGGCAGGGTGAACGCGTCGTGGCCAAAGGTCTCGCCTGGCCGCCGGCGCCCGATGAACGAAGCGCCGCAGGCCGCCTGCGCCATGGAATGCACGCAATGCGGCATCGCCAAGTCTGTTGACGCAGGCTCCCCCGGTAGATGGCTCCACGAGGGATGGCTACTCCCCAATGACGGAAGTGCGGGCGCATTGTAGCAGCCGACCCGCGCGAGTAAAGTAGCCGCATGACCCTGCCCGCCATCGACATCGCCCCCTTTCGTGAACGCCGCCGCCGGCTGCTCGCGCATATGCGCGCCCAAGGAGGCGGCATCGCCGTGCTGCCCACCGCGCCCGAGGCCGTGCGCAACCGCGACGCCGAATACCCCTATCGCCACGACAGCGATTTTTATTATCTGAGCGGCTTCATCGAGCCCGAGGCATGGCTGGTGCTGATCGCCGGCGCCGACGACCACGCCCTGCTCTTTTGCCGTCCGCGCGACCCCAAGATGGAAACCTGGACGGGCTACCGCGTCGGCCCCGAGGCCGCGGCCGAACGCTTCGGCCTGGACGATGCCTACAGCATCGAAGAGCTCGACGACATCCTGCCCGAACTGCTGCTCGACCAGCCGGCGCTGTATGCGCCGTTCGAGCGAGGCGACATGGTGGACGGGCCGGTGCAGGCATGGCTGGAAGCCGCCCGCGGCCAGACACGCCAAGGCCGCCGCGTGCCGCAGCGCATGCAAAATCTCTCGCCCGTCCTGGCCGAGATGCGCCTGGTCAAGGACGCCGCCGAAATCGCCACCATGCGCCGCGCCGCGCGCATCTCGGCGGGCGCCCACGCCCGCGCCATGCGCACCGTGCGCCCCGGCATGCATGAATACGAGCTGGAGGCCGAACTGCTCTACGAATTCCGCCGCCACGGCGCTCAAGCGCCGGCCTACACCAGCATCGTCGCCGGCGGCGCCAACGCGTGCATCCTGCACTATCCCGCGGGCAACGCCGAGCTGCGCGACGGCGATCTGGTGCTGATCGACGCCGGCTGCGAACTCGACAGCTACGCGTCCGACATCACCCGCACCTTTCCCGTCAACGGCCGCTACAGCGGTCCGCAGCGTGCGCTATACGACTTGACCGTGGCGGCCCAGCAGGCCGCCGCCGAAGCGATCCGCCCTGGCCAGCCCTGGAACGCCGGCCACCAGGCCGCACTGCGCGTGCTGGTGCAGGGCATGCTCGACGAAAAACTGCTCAAGGGGTCGCTGGACGGCACGCTGGAATCGGGCGACTACAGCCGCTTCTACATGCACCAGACCGGCCACTGGCTGGGGCTGGACGTGCACGACGTGGGCGACTACCGCGACCCGGCCGCGCCCTACGCCGACGACACCCGTCCCTGGCGCGCGCTGGTGCCCGGCATGATGCTCACCGTCGAGCCGGGCATCTACGTCACCGCGGCCGACGACGTGCCGTCCAGGTTCTGGAACATCGGCATACGCATCGAAGACGACGCGCTGGTCACCGAGACCGGTTGCGAACTCATCACGCGCGGCGTGCCGGTGAATGCCCGCGAGATCGAAGCCCTGATGCGGGAATGATGTCTTACTCCGGCCGCAGCGCGTCGGCCGGGGGAAAGACAGGCATGTCGCCGCCCACGGGCACCGCCGCGTGCAGCGTCGTCCAGCGCAGCCCGGCCTGCTGCGCGGCCTGCAGCACAATGGGCAGCACGTCCAGAATCAAAGGCCTGCCGTTGGCATCGCGTCCCGCGTTGCCATCGTGCAGCAGCAGGATGTCGCGCGCGCTCAGGCCGCGCAGCAGGCACCGGGCAACCTGGCGCGCGTCCCGGGCACGCGTATCGAAACCGCGCCGCGTCCAGCTCGCCAAATGCAGGCCCAGCGCGCACAGCACCGGCTCCAGGAAGGGATTGCGCAGCCCCGCGGGCGGACGAAAGAACAGCGGCCGCACGCCGCTGATTTCGGTGAGCGTGCGCTGCGCGGCCTCGATCTCGCGCCGCAGCGAGCGCGGCCCCCGCAGCGAGAAAAGCAGCTGATGGCGCTGGCTGTGATTTTCGACCGCGTGGCCGCGCGCCACGATGGCCTCGATCAGGCGCGGATGCCGGCGCGCCGTCTCGCCGATGCAGAAGAATGTGGCGCGCGCGCCATGGCGATCGAGCACATCGAGCACGCGCGGGGTGATTTCGGGATCGGGGCCGTCGTCGATCGTGAGCGCGACCTGGTTGCCGGCGCTGGCCGGCAGTCTCGTGAGGTTCGGCCCGAGCAGACCGCTGCGGGGCCATAGACCCGACGCCACGACCGCCGCGTGCGATGCCGCTGCGCCGGCCGCCGCCCATGGCCACGATGCCGGATAGGCCGCGATCGCCGCCACGGCGCCCAAA
>CALGFL010000012.1 GCA_937881145.1 uncultured Bordetella sp. | reverse complement strand
TCGCCGGGCCGCACATAGCGCCCACGCGCGCCACGCCGAGGAAGACGCCCACACCCGTGCTGCGGATTTCGGTGGGATAGCTGACCGCGACAAGATTGTTGAGCACCGTCTGCGTGCCGATCACGAACATGCCCGCTGCCACGATGATCCAGAAGACCGAGCCGTGGCCGCTTTGGGCCAGCATGCCGATGGCCGCGACGCCCAACAGCCAGGCGACGGACATGGCCAGGCGCCGGTTGCCGATGCGATCGGCGACGAAACCCGTCACCAGGCTGCCGAAGGCCGAGGCGAACACCAGCAAAGAGCCGAAGGCGAAGCTGCTGGTCATGGTTACGCCGCGCGCGATCAGGATCGTGGGCAGCCAGCCCGACAGACCGTAGGACGAAAACAGCGAAAGCGCGCCCATGCCCCAGAAGCAGAAGGTCTTGCCGCGGTATTGGGCCGAGAACAGCGCGGCCAGGGAGCCCGCCTTGGCGGTCGGCTCGGGCGCGACCAGCGTCGCGCGCCTGAACTCTTCGGCGCGCGACGGCCAGAAGCGCGCCAGCTGCACGCGCACCTCGTCCCAGCGGCCGCGGCTGCCCAGGAAAGAAACGGATTCGGGCAGCGCGAACTGCAGCGCCAGGGCCAGCAGCAAGGCCAGGCCACCGAAGAGATACAGGCTGTGCCAGCCATAGCGCGGGCTCAGCCACGCGGCGATGAATCCGGAGCAGGTCGCCCCGCCGATCCAGCCCAGCGAAAAGAATCCGATGGTGAAGACGTTGGCCACGCGCTTGGGCGCGATCTCGTTGATGTAGGTGATTGCGATCGGCATCAGCAGGCCGAGCGAGACGCCCATCACCAGGCGCAGCCCGATGAAGGTGCCCAGGTCGTTGGCGAAAACGCCGATGGCCAGGCTCATCACGCCCGCCCCCCAGACGCCGGCCAGCAGCACGCGGCGCCGGCCCAGGCGATCGCCGAACAAGCCAGACACGGCCGATCCGACCGCAAAGCCAGCCAGACCGCACGACAGCATCAGGCCGACCTCGCTGGGCGACAGATGCCAGAGCGGCGCAACGTCATGGACGATGGAGGCGGCGTTGTAGAGGTCGTAGCCGTCGAACCAGAGAATCAGGGCCAGCAGGACGGCGAGCAGCAGATGAAACGCGCCGAGCGGCGCGGCTTGCAGGGTTTCGAGCAGATCGATGCGCACCGGGCTCGACGATGGAGTGTCTTGGGCCATGCTGTGTCTCCGAATATTCGTTGCCGCGGCGCGGCGTTTTTATGAATCGGAGGCCACTTTAATAATCAACTTTATATTTATCAATATTGAATTTTAAAATCAATATAATATTCTCACACTCATAAAAAGAACGGCAGGAAGCACTGGTCATGAACGACATGCTCACGCGGGAAGAAGCGCTGGACATCCTGAAAATCAAACCCGCGACGCTGTATGCCTATGTCAGCCGCGGCCTGATCCGCGCCACGCCGCACGAAGACGGCCGCAAGCGCCTGTACTTGCGCCGGGACATCGAACAGCTGAGCACACGCAAGCGCGGCCGCTCTCCCATGGGCTCGGTGGCCGAGTCCACCATGCGCCTGGGCGACCCGGTGCTGCATTCGGCCATCACACAGATCACGCCGCACGGCCCGCGCTACCGCAACAAATTGGCGACCGACCTGGCCACGGCGGGCGCGTCGTTCGAATCGGTGGCGCATCTGCTGATGACGGGAATCTGGCAAGACGGCCTTGCCATCTGGGCGCCGGCCGATACGCCGCCCGACGTGCTGCGCTTTCTGTCGACCTACGAAGGCAAGATCGCAAGCAGCGACATCAGCAATCTGATCGGCATGCTGCCGGCCGCGCTGGCCATGCAAGGCCGCGGTACGCGCGAAATCGCCGACGGCAGCGCCGTGCAGGCCGCGCGCCTGATGATCCAGAGCATGGCCGGTTGCATCGGCTTTCTGGGCCCGCAGCGTGCCTTCGTCAAGCGCAAAGCCGACGAAAGCATCGCTGGCCAGATCCTGCGCGCCGCGGGCGCCGCCGTCACCCCCGAAACCTTGCGCGCGATCAATACGGCACTCATCGTCCTGGCGGACAACGAGCTGGCGCCCGCGACGTTCTCTGCCCGGGTGGCCGCCTCGACCAATGCGAACCTCTTCAATTGCGTGGCCAGCGCCATCGGTTCGCACGTCGGCTTTTCAACCGGCACGGGAACGGAAAAAATCGAAACTCTGCTTTTATGCGCCCCGATGTCGGCGCTCGACACCCGGCTCGACCGCGTGCGCGAATACGGCGCCAGTCTTTTCGCCTTCAACCATCCGCTCTACCCCGGCGGGGACCCACGCGCCGACCTGATGCTACAAGCGGCCGAAGAAATCGCGCGTGGCCCGCATGCCACGCCGACCGTCCGCAAGCACACCCGGCTCACGCTCCAGTTCTTCGACCGGGCGCGGCGCGAACTGAACGCCCAGCCAGGCCTGGCGCTCGGCCTGGTCGCACTGGCTCGCGCCTTGAGACTGCCCGACGGCTCGGCCACGGCCATCTGGATCGTGGGGCGCACCGCGGGCTGGGTAGCGCACGTGATGGAACAGCGCACGCAGGCTTTCCTGCTGCGCCCGCGCGCCAAATACGAAGCGCCGCAATAGCGCTTGCGCGCAAGGCGGCAAGCCGCCTCAGTGGTTGTGCAGGATCTGGCTCAGGAAGGTCTTGAGCCGGTCGGTGCGCGGCGCGCCGAAGATCTCTTGCGGCGGGCCCGATTCGACGATGGCGCCGTTGTCCATGAAGATCACGCGATCGGCCACCTGGCGCGCGAAGCCCATTTCGTGCGTCACGCATATCATTGTCATGCCCATGCCGGCCAGTTCGATCATGGTATCGAGCACTTCCTTGACCATCTCGGGATCGAGCGCCGAGGTGGGCTCGTCGAAAAGCATGATCTTGGGCTGCATGCACAGCGCGCGGGCGATGGCCACGCGCTGCTGCTGCCCGCCGGAAAGCTGCGCGGGATACTTGTGCGCCTGGTCCTGGATCTTGACGCGGGCCATGTAGCGCATGGCCAGGTCGCGCGCCTCGGCTTTCTTCATGCCCTTGACGTGGATCGGCGCCAGCGTGCAGTTGTCCAGAATGGTCATGTGCGGGAACAGATTGAACTGCTGGAACACCATGCCCGCGTCGCCGCGCACGCGGTCGAGCGAAGCCAGTTCATCCGACAGTTCCACGCCGTCGATCACGATGCGGCCCTGCTGATGCCCTTCCAGGCCGTTGATGCAGCGGATCAGCGTCGACTTGCCGGAGCCCGACGGGCCGCAGATGACGATTTTTTCTTTATCGCGGACCTGCAGGTCGATGTCCTTGAGCACATGGTGCTGGCCGTACCATTTGTTCACGCCGCCCATGGTAATGGCGTATGCGGTGCCGTTTTGCATGATGCCTTCCATTTAGCGCGTGGCGCTGCTGAATCTGCGCTCGATACGGCTTTGCACGAGCTCCAGGACGATGGACATGAACCAGTAGATGGCGGCCGCGGTGATCAGCATTTCCATGTTGCGAAAGTCGCGGTTGCCCACCGTGCTGGCCACATAGGTCAGTTCCCATACGCCCACCACCGACACCAGCGAGCTGTCTTTGAGCATCGCGATGAAGTGGTTGCCGGTGGGCGGAATGATGATCTTGAGCGCCTGCGGCAGGATCACCAGCCGCATGATCTTGCTCTTGTGCAGGCCCAGGGCGCGCGAAGCTTCCCATTGGCCCACGGGGATGCTCTGGATGCCGGCGCGGAAGATCTCGCTCATGTAGGCGCCGTAGCACAGCGACAGCGCGGCCACGCCGGCGGGGATCGGGTTGATCACGAAGCCCAGCTGCGGAAAACCCATGTACAGGATGAAAATCTGGATCAGCAGCGGTAGCCCGCGAAAGAACGAGGTATAAAAACGCGCGATGCCGACCGCCACGCCATTGGACGACAGCCGGGCAATGGCCGTCACCAGCGCGATGCAGAAGGCGATGACGATGGAAATGGCCGACACGTATAGCGTGGTGAACGCGCCCTGCAGGATCAGAAAGCCGATCTTCTGGCGGATGAACGGCAGGCTGAGCTGGAAGGTCGTCATGAACAGACCCAGCAGCAGGAACAGCTCGACGAACGTCACGACGATCTGCAGCGTCCTGGGCACGCGACCCAGCAGCATGTAGTTGACGGCGAAGATGACGATGCCGACTATCCACCGCGTCATGGGCACGCGCGACGCGCCGACCAGTGTCGCGAGCCAGGCGCTGTCGCGGAAAAAATACACGTAATACGCGCCGATCAGAACGAACAGCACGACCAGAATGGCGGCTGTCGTCGAGGTGCGATAAGTTTTTTGATACGTCAAAGGCATGTTGAATCAACCCCCGGCGCGGACCTGTCGGCGCGCCAGCCGTTCTTGCAGAAAGTCGTTGATCTGGTATTTCCAGTAGGTGAGCTGCACGGCGGCGGTGCCCAGCATGCCGCCGTTCCAGGCCAGGCCGAACGGCGTGTACAGGCGAAAGCGGTCGGAAGCGTCGAGGATGCCTTCGGCGATCACCGTACCGCCGATCGAGGTGGTATTCATGCCATGGCCGCCGAAACTCGTGCAATACCACAGGCCGTCTTCGAGCTTGCCGATCTGCGGCATCAGGTGCCGCGCGTAGGCCATCTTGCCCGACCAGGCGCGCTCGATGCGGATGCCGGCCAGCTGCGGGTAGGTATCGAGCATGCGATGTTCGAGCAGCTTGCCCAGGCGCGCCGGTTCAGCCTGCCTGGTGGTGATCATGCCGCCCCACAGGACACGCCGCCCGCCGTCGACCAGCCGGTAATAGTCGCTGGCGCGGCGGCTGTCGCCGATCGACGAGGTCGTGCGTATGGCCGAGGCGATGAGCTCGGGCGCTTCTTGCGTCACCACCATATAGGTGAGGATGGGCAGGTAGCTGCGACGCAGACGCGGCACCAGCTTGCCGGTATAGCCGCCGCACGCGATCAGCACGTCGCGCGCCTGGACCGTGCCGCCGGGCGTGCGCACGCGCCTGCCGGCGCCGTCGCGCTCGATGGACGCCGCCGGCGACGCCTCGTACAGGCGCCCGCCCAGCCGCGTGAATTCGCGGGCCAGGCCGAGCGCGTAGTTCAGCGGATGGAAATGAAAGGCCTGCGGGTTGTGCACCGCGTTGAAGTACTTGTCCGTGACGGCGAGTTCACGGGCTTCGTCGCGGGCAAGAAAGCGCAGGTGGTAATTGAAGGTCTTTCCCATCCAGGCGACGTAATTGCGCATGGCTTGGGAATTTTCGAAGCGGCTCATGCGCAGCGTGCCGGATACCGGCTGCGCCCCGTCGATGCCGAGCGCGCGGATGTTCTCGCGCACGATGTCCACACCTTCGATCGACAAGCGGTAAAGCTGCTTGGCGTGATCCTCGCCGACGCGGCGCGAGATCAGATCGAAGGACGTGGCGTAGCCCGGACTGACCACGCCGCCGTTGCGGCCCGAAGCGCCCCAGGCGATGCGCTCGGCATCCAGCAGCACTACGCTGCGGCCCGCGCGGGCCAGGGTCAAAGCGGCGGTCAGGCCCGCCAGACCCGCGCCGACGACGCACACGTCAGCCGATTCGGACTGCGCAAGAACCGGATAAGGCGTGTGCGGCGTCGCGGTCTGGCGGTAATAGCTATCGATGTAGTCAGACACGGGCGGACATTACATATTGGGCTGCGTGTAATCCGCGCCGTACCACTTCTCGCTGATCTTCTTGAGCGTGCCGTCCTTCTTCATGCTGTCGACGATGCCGGCGATCTTCTTGTCGAATGCGTCGTCGCCCTTGTCCGTCACAATCGCCACCGGCTCCCAGAACGCGGTGGCGTTGGGAATGATCTTGACCGGATAGCCGCTCTTGATCGCCGCGTCGGCGGTCTGCTCTTCGGCGATGATCGCGCCCAGGCGCACGTTGTTGCCAAGACGCAGGTCTTCGAAGGGCAGCAGCGAGCTCTTGTACGTCACCATCTTGGGCGTGAAGTCCAGGTACTTGTACGCAGGCATGCTCTTGGCGTCGATCTGCAGCGCGTGGTGCATGTAATCGTCGGCGGTGGTGTCGCCTTCCACGCCGAAGGTGACGTTCTTCAGGTCTTCGGGCGTCTTGGCGGTGGAATCTTTATGCACGACGAAGACGTACTTGCTGTAGTAGTAGATCGCCGGGAAGTCCAGCATGCGCGCGCGGGCGACGGTGGGGGTGATCGAGAACACCGCCAGATCCCAGCGGCCTTGCCAGTGGCCGCCCGTCACCAGCTTGAAGTCGGGCGTTTCGAACTTGACCTTCACGCCCAGGCGCTTGGCGATATCGTTGGCCACATCGATGTCGAAGCCGGCGAGTTCATTCTTGTCGTTCAGGAAGGCGTGCGGCGGCCACTTGGCGCTGACGGTCACCACCAATTGTTTGCTGCTTTCGACGCGGTCGAGGGTGGCGCCGGCAAACGCGCTGAACGCGGCCGACGTGAGGGTTGCGCCAAGGGCAAGTTGCGACAGGAATTTCGCAACGGAACGTGTAGCCATGAGTAGTCTCCATACAATCTGTTCTGGGCGAGGGCAAATGATCGCCATGAGCATCGCTGCCCGCCGAGTTGTTATTCGGTTTATTCAGATTATCAGAAATCCCAATGCGGACAGCTGAGTTTTGCTGAAGACGTGATGACTTTTTGGAATGGCCTGTCAACCGGGAAAACAGCGCTGTTCAAAGAAAAAAGGCCGTTCGCATGAACGGCCTTTTTGCATCAAGCGAGCGCTTCGACAGGCAATCAACCGATGGTCATCAGGCTCGCGTTGCCGCCCGCCGCCGCTGTGTTGATGCTCAGCGATTTCTCGACGTAGAGCCGTTCGGTCGCATACCCTGCCCCGCTCGCCACGGCGTCGGAGCTCAGGCCCTGCACCGAGACGATGGCGCCCGGCCGTGCCGCCATGCGGCGGTTCCAGACACGCAGTGCGTCGCTGTCGCCTTCGAACAGCACGGCTTCGAAATCGGCGCCATCGACATCGCCATCGGCCAGCAGCGTGACGGACACCCCCTTGGCCTGCTTGCCCTGCGCCTTCAGCCACGCCCGGGCTTCGGGCGTATCGAGCAGCAACAAGGCGTTGCCCGTGGACTGCGCGGCCTGCCACTGCGCTTGCGCGCCGGCCTGCGTGGCCGCGATGCCCAGCACCCGGCCGCGCGCAGACAGGCGATAAGTGTTGAGTTCGCCCGTCGGGCCGGCCAGCACCACGCCGTTCTCGCCGCGCGCCGCGCTTTCCAGATTGGCGGCCACGGCTTCGGGACGCATCGACAGCAGGCGGTACAGGTACAGCGGGCCGCCGGCCTTGGGGCCGGTGCCCGACAATCCCTCGCCGCCGAAGGGCTGCACGCCCACCACCGCGCCGACGACGTTGCGGTTGACGTATAGATTGCCCGCGTGCACGCGTTCGGTGACGTGGTGCATGGTCTCGTCGATGCGGGTGTGCACGCCGAAGGTCAGCCCGTAGCCGGTACCGTTGATCTGGTCGAGCAGCGCATCCAGGCCGTCGCGCTGATAGCGCATCACGTGCAGGACGGGGCCGAAGACTTCGCGCTGCAGCTCTTGAAGGCTGTCGATCTCGATGAGCGTAGGCGGCACGAAGGTGCCGTGGCGGCAGCGGTCGTCCAGTTCGATCTGCGAGACCGTGCGGCCCGCGGCCCGCATGGTCTCGATGTGCTGGCGAATGACGTGGCCGGCTTGCTCGTCGATGACCGGACCGACGTCGGTGCTGAGCAGATCGGGATTGCTCACGCGCAGCTCGCGCATGGCGCCCTTGAGCATGGCCAGGACGTGATCGGCGCAGTCTTCCTGCAGACACAGCACGCGCAGGGCCGAGCAGCGCTGGCCCGCCGAATCGTAGGCCGAGTTGAGCACGTCGATCACGACCTGTTCGGCCAGCGCCGACGAGTCGACGATCATGGCGTTCTGCCCGCCGGTCTCGGCGATCAGCGGAATGACGTGGCCGTCCGAATCCAGGCGTTCGGCCAGAGTGCGCGCGATCAGGCGCGCCACTTCGGTCGAGCCGGTGAACATCACGCCGTGCACGGCTTCGCTGGCGACCAGCGTGGCGCCCACGGTCTCGCCCCGTCCGGGCAGCAGTTGCACCGCGCCGGCCGGCACGCCGGCCTCGCGCAGGATGGCGACCATCTGCGCCGCGATCAGGGGCGTCTGCTCGGCCGGCTTGGCGATGACCGCATTGCCCGCGGCCAGCGCCGCCGCCACCTGGCCGGTGAAGATGGCCAGCGGAAAGTTCCAGGGGCTGATGCACAGCACCGTGCCCAGGGGCCTGTGGGTGTCATTGCTGAATTCGCGCTGCACCTGCGCCGCGTAGTAGCGCAGGAAGTCGACGGCTTCGCGCACTTCGGAAATGGCGTTAGGCAGCGACTTACCGGCTTCGCGCACGATAAGGCCCAGCAGATTCTGCATGCGCTCTTCCAGCAGTTGCGCCGCGCGCAGCAAACAGCCGGCGCGCTCGGCCACTGGCGTGGCATGCCAGATCGGCGCTGTCTTGGTCGCAGCCCGCAGGGCGATCTCGGCTTCTTCGGGCGTGGCCTCGATGACCTGCCCAACCCGGTCGCGATGATCGGCGGGGTTGCGCACGTCGGCCGCGCGCGACTCGTCCCAGGTCTGCGCTTCGTCGAGCATGGGCGCGGCCCGCCATTCGGTGGCGGAGCTGGCCAGCAAGGCAGCGGCGAGCGAGCCCAGACGGTGTTCGTTGCTCAGGTCCAGGCCCGCCGAGTTCACGCGCGAGCCGGCGTCGGCCGGGCCGTAGAGTTCGCGCGGCAGCGGGATTTTCTCGTGCGGCGCGCCCAGGGGCACGATGCGCGAGGCCGCTTCGACCGGGTCGGTCACCAGTTGCTCCACCGGGACCGAGTCGTCGCCGATCAGGTTGACGAAGGAGGTGTTGGCGCCGTTTTCCAGCAGGCGGCGCACAAGATAGGCCAGCAGCGTCTCGTGCGTGCCGACCGGCGCGTAGATGCGGCAGGGCCGGTTGAGCTTGCCCTGCGCCACCGGGCCGACCACCTCTTCGTAGAGCGACTCGCCCATGCCGTGCAGGCACTGGAATTCGTACTGGCCGGCATAATAGTTTTGTCCGGCCAGCTGATAGATGGCCGAGAGCGTGTAGGCATTGTGCGTGGCGAACTGCGGATAGATCGCATCGGGCGCGCCCAGCAGCTTGCGCGCGCAAGCCAGGTAGGCCACGTCGGTATAGACCTTGCGCGTGTAGACCGGATAGCCTTCCAGGCCGTCGATCTGGGCGCGCTTGATCTCGCTGTCCCAGTAGGCGCCCTTGACCAGTCGCACCATAAGGCGATGGTGGCTGCGGCGCGCCAGGTCGACGACATAGTCGATGACGTAGGGCGCGCGCTTCTGGTAGGCCTGGATGACGAAGCCGATGCCATTCCAGCCGTCGAGCTGCGGCGCGTGGCACAGGGCTTCGAGCAGGTCGAGCGAGAGCTCCAGGCGGTCTGCCTCTTCGGCGTCGATGTTCAGGCCGATGTCGTAGCTGCGCGCCAGGACGGACAGGGCCAGCATGCGCGGCAGCAGCTGCTGCATGACGCGCTCGCGTTGCGCGCGCGAATAGCGCGGGTGCAGTGCCGAAAGCTTGATCGAGATGCCGGGCCCTTCGTAGATGCCCCGGCCGGCGGCCGACTTGCCGATCGCGTGGATGGCCTGCTCGTAGTCGGCATGGTAGCGGTCGGCGTCTTCTTGCGTCAGCGCCGCTTCGCCCAGCATGTCGTAGGAATGGCGAAAGCCTTGAGCCTCCAGCTTGCGGTTGTTGGCCAGCGCTTCGGAGATGGTCTGGCCCGAGACGAACTGCTCGCCCATCATGCGCATGGCCATGTTCACGCCCTGGCGGATGAGCGGCTCGCCGCCCTTGCCGATCAGGCGCGTGAGCGCGGAGGACAGACCTTGTTCGCTGTTGACCGCCACCAGCTTGCCCGTGATCATCAGGCCCCACGTGGCCGCGTTGACGAACAGCGACTGCCGTCCGCCGGTGTGCGACTTCCAGTCGCCGCGGGCGATCTTGTCGCGGATGAGCACGTCGCGCGTGGCGCGGTCGGGAATGCGCAGCAGCGCTTCGGCCAGGCACATGAGCGCCACGCCTTCCTGGCTGGACAGCGAGAACTCCTGCAGCAGGCCTTCGACGCCGCCGCCCGTGCGCTTGCTGCGCAGGGTCTGGACCAGGCCGCTGGCCATGGCGCGGATCTTTTCCGGGTTGGCGATGCGCGCCTGGCCCAGCAGCAGCGGCACGCATTCCGGCTCGGGCCGGCGGTAGGCGGCGGTGATGGCCGCCCGCAGCACGGACTGCGGCTGAACGTCCTGTCCGAACTCGAAGAACGGCGGCGTGGCCTGATCGCCCTCGCCCTCGCCGGCTTCGCCCTCGGGTTTTTCCTGGGAGAAATAGGCCACCTCGGGCGGCAGCTGACCGCGCTCGATTTTCTCGATATAGGCCGCCAGGGCCTGTTTATGCAGCCAATGCGGCGTGCAATTGAGCTTCTGTGCCGCGGCTTTGAGCCGGTCGCGAAGCGCGTCGTCTACTTTGACACCCAGAGTGATATTGGCCATGACAGATAACAACCGAAGCAGTGAGGAATACTCACCATCTTAAAAAGGTTGCACCTATTAATAAATAGGGTTAACCCCTTAATTGGCGTAAGTATTCCTTATCTGCCCCCGTCTACTTATCCATGGCGATCAGCGTGTGCACTGCAGCATCCGCACCATCGCCGAAGCCGCCGCCGCCTGCCGTCCCTGCGACTGCACCGCCGAGGCGATGGTCTGGCCCAGCAAGGCGACGGCCTTTTGCTCGGCGACAACCACCGCCTCCAGATCGGTGCTACCGGCGGGCATGGTCACCGGCGTTTCGATCCGACTGCGGCACAGCAGGCCCGCACCCATGCCTTGCAGGGGTCGCACCCGCCAGGTCGCGTCGATCACCGCCGGCCCGGCCGTGGAAGCGTCGAAACGCTGGACGTCCACCTGCACTCGCCATACGGGCAGACCGGGCGATGGCGCCAGCCCGCGCACATCGGGCACGCCCAACTGGCGGGTCAAGACCATGGACAGCGCGTTGCGCAACTCGCTGGGCAGCGGCCCGCTCCAGCGGTCGGAATACTGGGCCGTAAGCTCGCCCGAACCGCTGCGCAGCATAAGCTGCGGCAGATCGGCCTGGGCCGGCACGGATACCGGCGCCACCTCGATGGCGTAGTTGGCCGGCGCAGCCGGCGCGGATTTGCCCGCCTGCACAGGCGCCGTCAGCGTGTAATAGCGCACCGGCGGCGAGCCGGCGCAGCCGGCCAAAGCGGCCAGTACCGCCAGCGCCGAAGCCGGCGCCAGATTGCGCGCGCGGCGCGCGAATGCCCCCGGGGGCATGCCTGGAATGATTTCTGCCTTGATCATGGTCCGGCTCATCGTCTCTCGTCAGTTCTTCGAGGGGCCCGCGCCCCGGATGGGATCCGGACCACG
>CALGFL010000011.1 GCA_937881145.1 uncultured Bordetella sp. | reverse complement strand
TGTCATGACGTAATCCATGCAATTCACCTCGATACCGTCGATGTCGTCCACGCGGAACCCGGTCGGGAACAGCTTGCCGGTCAGACTCCCCTCGGCGCCCTCGAAATTGAGCACGACCGGTGCCGCGGTCCCCGGCACGCCGTCGATGCGCGCGTCGCCGTCGTACGTCACCTTGCCTTGCGGCGTCTGCACCAGCGCCTCGATCACCGCGCCGGTATTTACGTTGAAGATTCTCACGGCGGTTTCGCCGCGGTGCGCCTGAACGAACCCCTGCTCGAGCGCGAACGGCCCTACCGCCGCGAGCATATTGCCGCAATTGGGCCGGGTGTCCACCAATTCGCGGTCGACCGAGACCTGCGCGAAAAGATAATCCACATCGCAACCGGGCCGGCTCGACGGCGAGACGATCGCCACTTTGCTGCTCAGGGTGTTGCCTCCGCCCAGGCCGTTTATCTGCAGTTCATGGGGAGACCCCATGATCGCCAGGAGCAGACGATCGCGTTCGCAACGATCGGACGGCAGCGCATCGGCGCGAAAGAACGGCCCGCGCGAAGTGCCTCCGCGCATCAGCGTGCAAGGTATTTCTTTTTCCATGCGGCCATGATGCAATTGACCAAGAGATAAGTGAATTGCAACTTTCTCAAGGACTATTGCATGGCACGCATCAATTTCGATTTGCAGGAACTTCAGGCTTTCGTCGCGGTGGCCGATCGGCTTTCGTTCCGCGCCGCGGCCGAGGATCTGCACATTTCCCCGCCGGCGCTGAGCCGCCGCATCGAAAAACTGGAATCGACGCTGGGCGTCAAATTGTTTGAACGCAGCACTCGCCACGTGGCCCTGACGAGCGTCGGCCGCAGCTTTCTCGATCACTCCCGTACCGCGCTCGATGAGCTGGAAGGCGCCATGCTCGGCATAGCCGACATGGCGTCGCATCGCCGAGGTACGATCACCGTCGCCTGCGTGCCTTCGGCGGCCTACTATTTTTTGCCAACCGTCATTGCGCGCTTCAGCAAGCACTACCCCTACATCCGGGTGCGCATCATGGATGAAAGCGCAAATACCGTGCTCAACGCCGTGACGGGCAGGCAGGCGGATTTCGGCATCAATTTCATCGGCACCCAGGACGCCGATCTCGATTTCGAACCCATATTCACCGAACGATTCGTGCTGGCTGTGCGCGCCGACCACAGGCTGGCGATACGTCGCAAGGTGCGCTGGGAAGAACTCTGCGACGAATGCTTCATGACGGTGGGAAAATCCAGCGGCAATCGCGTGCTGATCGATTCCGCGCTGGCGCAGATCGAGCGTCGCCCCGCCGGCTTTTTCGAGGTCGCCCACGTTTCGTCGCTGCTCGGCATGGTCGAGGCGGGCCTGGGGGTGGCTGCCGTGCCAAGGCTGGCGCTTCCGCGCAAGAGGCACTCGACGCTGCGCGGCATCCCCCTGGTGGATCCCGAGGTCTCGCGCACGCTGGGGTTGATCAAGCGCAAGAACTATCCGTTGTCGCCGACCGCGAAAGTTTTCTACGATCTGATCAAGAAAGAACCGGATCGGCTTTGATTGCGTCGCAGCTCACTGTGCCCCGGTTCAATTTACAAAAAAATACACAAATCCGCGATATGCCATCGGGCGCGAGATCCCGGCACGATGCGGGCCCGAATCGCCAAAAACCTCTTTTTGTCGCCTAAATAGCGGCAAATTACACACATTAACGCGCAAAAAGGCACCGTTGCGCATCTCGACCGGCATCCTTACGATCGCGGCAATTCGATTGCGCCGACCGATAAAACGGATGGGCCCATCGACCGCCGCACACCCAGGAGTCGCCCCGAATGTCCCTCCCTCACATCAGCCCCGGCCTTTTCTATCTGGTCTGCAGCGTGTGCTGCAGCGTGATCGTCTCGGTGCTGCTCAAGTTCATGCGTGGCGGCGGCGTGGATCTGCGCCAGGCCATCTTCAGCAACTACATCGTGGCCGCCGTCTTGTGCTGGCTGATCTACGTGCCCTCACCCGTGCGCGAACTGCAGCGCATCCATGCCTGGCCGCTGATGCTGACGCTGGCCGTGCTGCTGCCGGCCGTGTTCATCGCGCTGGGGCAATCGGTGCGATACGCCGGCATCGTGCGCAGCGAAGTGGCGCAGCGGCTTTCGCTCTTCATTCCCCTGCTCGCGGCCTTCGCACTTTTTGGCGAAGCGCTGACGCAGCGCCGCGGCCTGGCCGTGCTGGCCGCCTGCGCGGCGCTGGCCTGCCTGCTCAATCGTCCCGGCGCTTCGGGCAAGAGCGAGGGCGGCGCGGGTCAGGGCTGGCTGTGGCCGCTCTCGGTGTGGGTCGGCTACGGCGTGATCGACATCCTCTTCAAGCGCCTGGCGCAGACCGGCACGGCATTCACCGCGGGGCTGCTGGGCATCTTCGTGCTTGCCGCCGTGCTGATGCTGCTCTACCTGCTTTTCGCCCGCGCGCAATGGCAAATGCGCACCCTCGCCATCGGGCTGGTGCTGGGCGCGATGAACTTCGCCAACATCTATACCTACATCAAGGCGCATCAGAGCCTGCCGAACAACCCGGCGCTGGTGTTCGCCTCCATGAACCTGGGCGTGATCGCGCTTGGCACGCTGATCGGCGCCGTGGCTTTCCGCGAAACGCTCAGCCGCGTGAACCTGCTGGGGCTGGTCCTGGCGCTGGCGGCGATCGCGGCGATGATGCCGTCGATATAGCGGCGCGGCGGCCTTCGCGTCGCCCGCTTGCCGGCGGATCCCTCCACTCTTTTCGGCTACCCATCATGAACCACACCGCATCTTGCCAGGCCCGCACCTGGCAGGTCGAAGACCTGCTCGCCCTCTACGAACTGCCCCTGCCCGAACTGCTGTACCGGGCGCAGACCGTGCATCGCGAACACTTCCCCGCCGACACCATCCAGCTCTCGACGCTGCTGTCGATCAAGACCGGCGGCTGCCCCGAAGACTGCGCCTATTGTCCGCAGTCGGCGCGCTACGACACGGGCGTCCAGGCCGAAAGCCTCATGCCCTTGGGCGACGTGCTGGCCGCGGCCCAGGCAGCCAAGGACAAGGGCGCGCAGCGCTTTTGCATGGGCGCCGCCTGGCGCAGCCCCAAGCCGCATCATCTGGACGCCGTGGCCGAGATGGTAGCGGGCGTCAAGGCCCTGGGCCTGGAAACCTGCGTCACGCTGGGCATGCTGCGCGACGGCCAGGCCGAGCAATTGCGGGCGGCCGGCCTCGATTACTACAACCACAACCTGGATACCTCGCCCGAGTTCTACGGCAACATCATTTCCACCCGCACCTACCAGGACAGGCTCGATACGCTGGAACGCGTGCGCGAGGCCGGCATCTCGGTCTGCTGCGGCGGCATCGTGGGCATGGGCGAATCGCGCCGGCAGCGCGCCGGGCTGATTGCCCAGCTCGCCAGCCTGGATCCTTATCCGGAATCGGTGCCCATCAACAATCTGGTGCGGGTCGAGGGAACGCCGCTGGCGCAGGCCGAGGCGCTGGATCCGTTCGAATTCATCCGCACATTGGCAGTCGCGCGCATCGCCATGCCGCGCGCCATGGTGCGCCTGTCCGCCGGCCGCGAAGCCTTGAACGACGCCGAGCAGGCCCTGTGCTTCATGGCCGGGGCCAATTCCATTTTCTACGGCGAAGCGCTGCTGACGACGGCCAACCCGCAGGCGCAGGCCGACCAGCGGCTGCTGGCCCGGCTGGGCCTGCGCGCGCAGGCCTGCAGCGCCTAGGGCTGGGGTTCGGCGGTGGGCGTGGGTACCGGCGTGGACGCAGGTGCTGGCGCGACCGGCATGGCCGGCGTGCCGGCTCCGGCGGCGGGGCCGGCCTTGCGCACGGCCAGGAGCAACAGCAAGACCGCGCAGGCCGACACGAACACGTAGTAACTGGCCGGCCCGGTATGCGCCATGAGGGCGCCCGCCGCCAGCGGACCCACGCAGGCCCCGACGCCATACGCCATGTACAGCACGGCGCTCACGCCCACGCGGCGTTCGGGGTCGATGCTGTCGTTGGCGAAGGCCACGCCCAGCGGATAAAGGCTGGACTGCAGCGGCCCCTGCACGCAGCCGACCAGCACCAGCAGCCAGAAAGGCGGCACGAACCAGCCCCACAGCAGCACGGGCAGCGCGGCCAGCAGCAGGGCATTCCATCGCACCAGCCGGGCGCGGCCGAAGCGGTCGGACAGCCAGCCCATGGGCCACTGCGACAGCAGCGCGCTGCCGACCGCCACCGACATGAAGACGGCCGCCTGGGCCGGCGTGAACCCCTGCTTGACGGCGTAGACCGCCGCCAGCCCGTAGAAGGAACCCTGCTCCAGCCCCGAGACGACCAGCACGAAAAGCGCCGACGGCACGCGCCTGAAGTAGTAGGGCAAATCCAGCGGCGCCGGCCGGGGCGTGGACGGATGCCCCGTGTTGACCATCGTGAGGGGCACCAGGCACAGCGCGCACAGCATGGCCGCGATGATTAACGGCTGCTCGTTGAGCCGGGTATAGCCTGTGAGCGCCAGCTGTCCCAGCATCGTGCCCAGGCTGCACGCCACCATGTACGCCGCGAATACGCGGCCGCGCTGCTGGTTGGTGGCCTTCTCGTTGAACCAGCTCTCGATGACCACCAGCGCCGTCACGATCACGATGCCGAAGGCAATGCGCAGCCCCAGCCACAGAGGCAGACTATGGGACAGGTCCAGTGCCAGCACCAGGCAGGTGCCCACGGCCGCGCAGACCGCGAAGGCGCGGATGTGGCCCACCTGGCTGATGAACTTGTGCCCGATGCGCCCGCCCAGCACCACGCCCAGGTAGTAGCCCGCCATCAGCGCGCCGATCCAGGTCTCGCTGATCGCCTGCTGGGTCAGGAACAAGCCGATGTACATCGCGAGCATGCCGGTGCTCGTCAATAGCACCAGACTGGTCAGATAAAGCGGGGTGAACGCGGCGAGAGTGGCGAACATGAAACCGGCCTGGCGAAAGCTGCAATGAAAGAAACCAAGTAGCCTGGCGGCAAAAAAACAAACCGCCCGCGCGATCTATGCTACGCGGGCGGCAGGTCAAAGCAAGTCAAGCAAAATCAAGCCTGCGACAACATCGTGTCCGCGTCGCTGACCTCGAACTTGCCGGCGGCTTCGACGTTGAGCGTCTTCACCACGCCGTCCTCGATCAGGGCCGAGTAGCGCTGCGAGCGTACGCCCATGCCGCGTTCGGTCAGGTCCATGCTCAAGCCCAGCGCGCGGGTCCACACGGCGCCGCCGTCGGCCAGCATGCGCACCTTGCCGGCAGCCTTCTGCTCGCGTCCCCAGGCGCCCATGACGAAGGCGTCGTTGACGGACACGCACCAGATTTCGTCCACGCCCTTGGCGCGCAGCGCGTCGGCATGGGCGATGTAGCCGGGCAGGTGCTTGGCCGAGCAAGTGGGCGTGAAAGCGCCCGGCACGGCAAAGAGCGCGATCTTCTTGCCCTTGACCAGATCGGCCACTTGGAAAGCGTTGGGACCGACGGCGCAGGCGCCCGATTCGGTGTCGAAAAATTCGGTCAAGGTGCCGTTGGGCAGGCTGTCGCCGACTTTGATGGTCATGCTTTTCTCCAAATTGAAATCACAAGACAGCCGAAGCTGCGCGAACGCGTCATCATAGACCGGCCCGGCAAGGGCTGCATGGGGGATTCAATTCAATCCATGACTGGCGAACCAGTCCATGGCGCGCTTCCACGCGAGCTCTGCATCGGCTTTGTTGTAGCTGGGGCGGTAGTCGGCGTGAAAGCCGTGGCCGGCATCGGGGTAGACGTCGATGCGGCATGCTTTGTCCATTGCCGTGCCTTGCGCCAAGGATGCACGCATCTTGTCGATATCGCTCATCGAAATGCCGGCATCTTTGCCGCCATAGGCGGCCAGCACCGGCACCTGAACCTTGTCGACCTGGCTCAGCACCGAAGCCGGCTGCTGCGCGGTGGGCTGGCCGGCCAGGGGTCCGTAGAAAACGGCGGCAGCCTTCAGGTTCGGATTGTGCATGGCGTACAGCCAGACCTGGCGCCCGCCCCAGCAAAAACCGATGACGCCCATCTTCGCGGCCGAGCCGCCCTGGGCGAGTGCCCATTTCGCCGTTGCGTCCAGATCGGAGGCCACTTGTGCATCGGAAGCCTTGTCCACCACTTCGGCCCGCAGCATGGCCATGTCGCTGTACTTGGCCGGATCGCCGTAGCGGGCGAACAGTTCGGGCGCCACGGCAAGATAGCCCAGATGCGCCAGGCGGCGGCAGACGTCCTGGACATACTCGTGCACGCCGAAAATTTCCTCGACCACCAGGATGACCGGCAGATTCTTCTTGCCGGCCGGCGCCGCGCGATAGGCCGGCATGGGGCCATCGGCCGTGGAAATCTGCACCATGCCGGCGGTCAGGCCGGCCGCGCCGGTGTGGATGGCCGTCTGCGCCGCGGCGTGTCCGGCGGCGAGCGTAAAACCCGCGCCCACGCTGGTGGCAATGAAGCCGCGGCGCGACAGCATCAAAGGCGGCAGCAAGCTGTCGAACTGGGAATCCTGAATGTCCTGCATGGCGATGCTCCTGGGTTGATTGTCCGTGCCGATGTTCGAGCCCGTATCAATGCAAGGCGAAATCCACGCGGGTCGCCGCGCCACCGCCCTCGATGCCGTCGGCATCGAGCTTGGGGGCTACGACGAAAATACGGTCGGCAAGATCCGGCGCCGCCGCCAGTATCTGCTCGTACACGGCCTGGGCACGCGCGTCGGCGAGGTTGCGCAGGCTCTTCTTGTCGTGCGGCGCGGCCTGCATCAGCAACGCATTCATCTGGTCGGGCGGCAGCGATTTGGCCATGCCGATGAAATTGCGCGGCTTGTCCTTGATCTTGGTGTCGCTATAGACCTTTTCCAGATACTTGGCGCGGTCGGCATCGGTCAGCACGATGCTCCGGGGATCGGGCGCCTTGCCGTGCACGGCCATGTCCTTGGCCTTGAGCGCGCGCATTTGATCGTCCACCCAGCCCTGGCGGTCGGCCTGCGGGTCGGCGCGGCCGATGATGTCCATCTGCAGCGCGGGCCGGTCCTTCAGCGCCTTGACCAGCGTGGCGATGC
Source organism: uncultured Bordetella sp. (assembly GCA_937881145.1). GTDB lineage: Bacteria > Pseudomonadota > Gammaproteobacteria > Burkholderiales > Burkholderiaceae_B > Bordetella. Next base: position 4,375 of record CALGFL010000011.1, on the reverse strand, counting down.
TGGCCTTGGACTTGTCATCGAGCGTCGCGCTGCCGGGCGCGAAATCGATGTGCGACAGATCTTCGCCGCCACCGCCGAACGCGGCGGCCAGCAGCTTGAAGGGCGAGGTCACCGCCTTGACCAGCGTGTTCACGATCACGCGCACGATGATGCCGCCCACCGAGAACTGCGGGTCGTCCAGCGAACCGGAGATCGGCAGGTCGATATCGATGTTGCCGCTGGAATCCTTGAGTAGCGCCACGGCCAGCAGCACCGGCAGCTTGAGCGCATCGGGGCTGTTGGACTGCTTGCCGAAGGTGAGCTGGTTGAGCAGCACCTTGTTGGTAGCCTGCAGGGCGCGGTCCTTGATCTGGTAGTGCAGGTCGACCGACAGTTTGCCGCGCTGGATGGCGTAGCCCACGTATTTGGACGAATAAGTGGTGAACTTGGGCAGGTCCACGCCCTTGGCCGAGGCCTTGATGTCCAGCGCCAGGTACTTCGAGAAAGGCTGCACCGTGCCCGATACCGACAGGGGCGCCGTGCCGTACACGCGGCCGGTGACGCTGACCTTGGCCGGCGTCGGCTTGACCGAAGACACGGCCGAGAGCGAGCCTTCGATCGACGACAGTTCGGCGCGGTAATTGGGCCGCACGAAATGGTCGTTGAAGGTCATGCGGCCGCGCCTGAGCGTGACGCTGTTGATCGAAATATCCGGCTCGTCGCCGGCAGGCTTGGCTTCGGACTTTGCCGCTTCGGACTTGGCCTGCGGCGCGTGCCCGGCATCGCTGCGCGTCTGCGTGTCCTGCGTGATGGAGCCGGCGGCCGTACCCTTCTGCACCATCAGGTCCATGACGTTCAGGCGCGCCTTGTTGTTGAGCAGGATGTTGCCGTAGAAGTCTTCCAGCAGAATATCGCCCAGCCCCAGGCCGAGCTTCTTGTCCGCCATCCAGATGTGCATCTTGCTCAGGCCCAGATGCTTCCAGTTGAGGAATTTGGCCTGATTGACGCGGTCTTCGAGATCCAGGTCGTTGACGTCCACGGCCCCTTTCCAGTCCACGCTCATGGGCGTCCTGCCTTGCGCCGCCTCGAACTCGAGGTCGCCATGCGCGCCCACGACCACGCTGCGCACCGTGGCGTTCAGGCTGGAGGCGACGAACGGCGCCAGCGAAGCCGCGTCGAACTTGGCCAGATCGACCGACGTCTTGAGCGACAGCGGCCGCGGCACCAGCGAGCCCTTGAGCGCCAGCGTGCCCTGCTTCTGGATGCCGTCGGCCTGCAAGGTGAAATTCGTCGGCTTGCCGTCCAGGGCCAGCCGGTCCGCCGCCAGGGACAAGGAACCGACGGACAGAGCCACAGCGGGCTTGACGCTCTCGTCGCGCACGGCCAGGCCGCGCAGGCCGAGTTTCACATCGCGCGCCTGGATCTGCGAGCCCGCCACCTCGATCTTGCCATCGAGATCCAGCCGTCCGTCCTGCACGGAGATGGGCGCGAAGCGATGCACCGCCGCCGCGAAAGGCGCCAGGGCCAGATTGCTCAGTTGTATCTGCGCATTCACCGACAAGGGCTGCAGCACCACGGGCGCCTTGGCCCGCAGCCAGCTGCCGTCATGAACGTTGTCCATGTCCAGCCACACATGCATGGGCTGGCCCGCGACCTGCGGCAAGGCGATATTCTCGGCCTCGGCGGCCAAGCCGCTCAGCGGATAGTCCAGGCCCGCCGGATCGTCGCGCAGATGGATCTCGCCGGCCTTGAGCTTGACGTCTTCGATGGAGATTTTCCAGGCGGCGGGCGCGGCGCCGTCGGCCGCATTGTTCGCCGGCGCCGCGGCGGCCTGGCCGCCGGTCTTTGCCGCGGCCGGTCGAGCTGCCGGCCCGGGTTCGCCGCCCAACGCGGCAAAGCCGTCGGCCACGCGCTGCCAGTTCAGCTCGCGGGTATCGCGATGCACCCGCACATCGGGTCCCGACAGCGTCACCGCGCCGACAGAAGCCGTCTTCGCGTCCAGATTCACGGCAATGCGCTCGAAGCGCAGATCGTCCCAGGACAACAGCGGCGCGCCCGCGGCCTCGCTCACCTCGAGCTGGCGCAGGCCCACGTCGCCCTGCACGCGGATACGCGGCGCGGCGTCGGCCGGCTGCTCGAACAGCACCTGCAGATTGGAGTCGAGCAAAGCGTGATTGATCTTGATGGGCAGGGGCCGCGGCATGGGCCAGAAGTCGGCCCACTTATCCAGCGCCAGGCCGTAGAACACCACGTTCAGCGTGGACACGGGCACCTTGTCGAAAGGCCGGGCCGTGCCGCTCAAGTCGAGTGGGCTGCCGTTGATGCGCAGATGCACCCTGGGCTGCACATCGATGTGGGTGGCATAGCCGAACGAGGAAAGAAAAGGCACGCCCAGCGTGATCTGGTCGACCACTTGCTGGCGGCCGGTCACGCGGTCGTCCAGGCTGACGACGCCGCCCGTCAGCGACATGTTGTTCAAGGAGAACCGCGGCAGCCCGGTCCTGGCCGGCCTGGCTTGCCCCGGCTTGCCGGCCGACATCCTGGCCAGCCGCTCGACGATGTCGGAAAAATTGAAGTGCGTTGCATCCTGCCGCACCAACCTGATCCTGGGCTGGTCGATGTGGATCATGTCGATCACCGGCGCGAACATCACGAGGGATCGCCACGCCACGCTCAGGTCGAACTCGCCCACCTGCAGAAGCGGCGCCTGCTGGGGCTGGCCGATGGTGAGCTCGCGCGCGCGCAGCGTCAGGGTGAAGGGGTTGAAGCTGATCTTGCCCACCGCCACCTGGCGGCCCAGCAGTTGGGAGACATTCTGCGTCAGCGCGTTGCGCGCGAGCCTGGGCACTTGCCAGGCGGCCAGCGCGGCCAGCACCAGCAGCGCCGCCACGATGCCCAGCAGGATCTTGCCCGTTCGTCGGTTGAGTTTCAGAACCGGCATCCGCAACTGCATCACACGTACTCCCACCAGATTTCGCGCCCCGTCCTCGGCCCGGGGATGTCGCCGCCATGCGGACCATGGCTTCGGCCCTCATTATTACCGGCTGGCTCCGTGCTCGTCTATCATAGGTCTTCGCCCTATATCCGCCCGTTTTTAATTCATGACAGCCCCCCTTCCCTCGCTCAGCCACCTGGACGAATCCGGCCAGATCCGCATGGTCGACGTCGGCGCCAAAGCCGACACCGAGCGGGTCGCCGTCGCCAGCGGCCGAGTGCGCATGAACGCCCATGCCTACGGCCTGCTCACAGCGCCCGGACAGGGCAAGGGCGAAGTCCTGAATACGGCCCGCGTCGCCGCCGTGCTGGCCGCCAAGCGCTGCGCCGACCTCATCCCGCTGTGCCACAGCCTGCCGCTGGCCTTCGTCGGGGTCGATTTCAGCCTGCTCGACGGCGAGCACGCCGTCGAGGTTCGCGCCACCTGCCGCACCCACTACAAGACCGGCGTCGAAATGGAGGCGATGACAGCCTGCAGCGTCGCGGCGCTGACGATTTACGACATGTGCAAAGCCGCCGACAAGGGTATCGTCATAGAAGACATCCGCCTGGAATACAAATCGGGCGGCAAGAGCGGAGAATGGCGCAGACAGCCATGAACACCACCATCGACCTTCTCTACTTCGCCCGCGTGGCGGAACTGGTGGGCAAGCGCGCCGAGGCCTGGCCCCTGGCCGCCGACACCACCGGCGAGCGCCTGCTGGCCGAGCTGCGGGCGCACTATCCGCGCCTGGCACAGGCCCAGCGCCTGCGTCTGGCCATCAACCAGGAACACGCCGCCCCCGCTGCGCGCGTGCAGGCCGGCGACGAAGTCGCGATCTTCGAACCTGTGACCGGCGGCTGAAAGAACGGAGCCGAATCATGATCATCGTCCAGCAAGCCGATTTCGACGGCGCTGCGCTGGCGCGCGCCTTGCGCGAGCAGGCGGGCGGCCAGGCCGGCGCCATCGTCACCTTCACCGGTTATGTGCGCGACTACGCACCCGACGAACCGACGCAGACGCTGACGCTCGAGCACTATCCCGGCATGTGCGAGCGCGAACTCGAAGACATCGCCGCCACCGCGCGCCAACGCTGGAACCTGTCCGGCACCGTCATCGCCCATCGCGTCGGCACCTTGCACCGCGAAGCGCAGATCGTGTTCGTGGCGGCGGCCAGCGCGCACCGCGGCGATGCCTTCCGCGGTTGCGAATACATGATCGACGCCCTCAAGACCCGGGCGCCCTTCTGGAAGCGCGAAACTTTGACCTCGGGCAAACAGTTCTGGGTCGAACAGCGTCAAACTGACGAAAACCGCACCCAGTCCTGGAATAACGAAAAAAACCTCAAGGAAACGCCATGAGCAGTCACATCGACGAAGCCATTTCGCTTCCCTGCGCCATTCTCACGGTGAGCGACAGGCG
>CALGFL010000010.1 GCA_937881145.1 uncultured Bordetella sp. | reverse complement strand
CGCTGACCACCGACATCGCGCCGGGCTACGACCACATCACCTCCGGCATCGGCGCGGCGCTGATCGGCTGGTACGGCACGGCGATGCTGTGCTACGTCACGCCCAAGGAGCACCTGGGCCTGCCCAACAAGAAGGACGTCAAGGACGGCATCATCACCTACAAGATCGCGGCGCACGCGGCCGACCTCGCCAAAGGCCACCCGGGCGCGGCGATCCGCGACAACGCGCTGTCCAAGGCGCGCTTCGAGTTCCGCTGGGACGACCAGTTCAACCTGGGCCTGGACCCGGACACCGCCAAGGACTTCCACGACGAGACCTTGCCCAAGGATTCGATGAAGGTGGCGCACTTCTGCTCGATGTGCGGCCCGCACTTCTGCTCGATGAAGATCACGCAGGACGTGCGCGATTACGCGGCATCGCAAGGCGTGGCCGAGAAAGACGCCTTGAGCAAGGGCATGCAGGAAAAGGCGATCGAGTTCGTGAAGAAGGGCTCGGAGATCTATCACCAGGCCTGATCTATGCCCGCGCGTAATCGCCCGCCAGCGCCGCTGGCGCGCATTCGCGCATCAGATCGATGAACCGGCGCAGGCGCGCCGACAAAAAGCGCGCCTGCGGATAGATCAGATAAACCGGCAGCGCCGCCACGTCCCACTGCGGCGCCAGGTGGATCAGCCTGCCTGCGGCCAGATCGTCGGCGACCAGCCAGGACGAGATCACGGCCGCTCCCAGCCCCTGCATCGCGGCGTTGCGCAAGGCGAAGACATTGTCCACGTACAAGCGCGGCTGGATGTCCAGGGACCGGACCTCGCCGGTATGGCAATGAGTCAGTTGCACGCCGCTGCGATAGAAGGTGCGCAGCGAAAGCCAGGGCAGCCGCGACAGATCCGCGGCGTCCCGAGGAATGGGCGCATCTCCCAGCAGGTCTGGCGCGGCCACCACCGAGCGCGGCACTTCGCCCAGCGGCAGGGCCACCATGGACGAGTCCGGCACCGCGCCGACGCGAATCGCGCAATCGACGCCTTCCGCGATGAAATCCGGCTGGCGGTCGTGCAGCAGCCATTCCACCCGCACCTTGGGATAGCGACGCAGATAGGCCGCCAGCGGCCCGATCAATTGCTGCTGCCCGAAGGCATGAGGCGCCACGACCCGCAGCAGGCCGACCGGTTCTTCGCTATTGCCGCGCACATCGCTTTCGAACACCTGCCAGGTCGAGATCAGCTCTTTGGCGCGCTCGTAGCAGCGCCTGCCGTCTTCGGTGAGCTTCATGGCATGGGTCGACCGCTGCAGCAGGCGCACGCCCAGCGCGCGTTCCAGCGTCTGCAGCCGGCGGCTGATCGTGGGCTGCGTGCTGCCGAGCTGATCGGCCGCCGCCGACAGGCTGCCCGCCTCGACGATGCGCACGAAGGTTTCGACAAGCAGCATGCGGTCGGCGCCGCCGGCCAGATTCAAGGCGTCATTTGTCATACGTATATCGTATAACCAATCTGCGTTTCACGCCTCTACAAAACGACAATGACCTGGCGGACAATGGCGCATCTTCTGGATATTCGAAGATTTTCAAGGAGTTTTTCATGTCTACCGCGCCAAATTTACATGCGCATGACGCATCACAATCTGACATTTCACGTGGCATGGTGCTGTTGCTGGCCCTGGGCACCGGCCTGGGTGCGGCGTCGATCTACTACAGCCAGCCCCTGCTCGGTATCCTCGGCACGGATCTGCACGCCAGCGACCAGGCCCTGGGCTGGATTCCCACGCTGACTCAGCTGGGCTACGCCTTCGGCATCTTGTTCCTGGCCCCGCTGGGCGACCGTCACGACCGCCGCCGGGTCATCCTGGTCAAGGCGCTGCTACTGGCCGCCGCGCTGTTCGCCTCCAGCCTGGCGTCCTCGCTTGCCCTGATGCTGGTCGCCAGCTTCGTCCTTGGCGTGGTGGCCACCGTCGCGCAAGACATCGTGCCCGCCGCCGCCACGCTGGCTCCCCCGGCGCGGCGCGGACACGTCGTCGGCAGCGTCATGACCGGACTGTTGCTGGGCATCTTGCTGTCGCGCGTGGCCAGCGGCTTCATCGCCGAATACCTCGGCTGGCGCGCCATGTTCGGCATCGCCGCCGTCGCCGTGCTGGTCATGGCCGCAGCCATGCAGCGCAAGCTGCCGCGCTTCAAGCCTACCGCGCACATGTCCTACGGCAGGCTGCTGGCTTCGCTGCTCACGCTCTGGCGGCAATATCCGGCGCTGCGCCGGGCTACCCTGGCCCAGGGCCTGCTCAGCGTGGCATTCAGCGCCTTCTGGTCCACCCTGGCCGTCATGTTGCACGACGCCCCCTTCCACCTGGGCTCCAGCGTCGCCGGCGCCTTCGGCCTGGCGGGTGCCGCGGGCGCCCTGGCCGCCCCCTTGGCCGGCCGCGTCGCCGACCGCCACGGGCCCGAGCCCGTCACCCGGCTGGGCGCCGGCCTGACGCTCCTGGCCTTCGTCGGCCTGTTCCTCTGCAGCGGGCTCCAGCCCCATGCCGCCCTTTGGGCGCTGGGCATCGGCGCCGTCGTCTTCGACCTGGGCATACAGAGCGCGCTGATTTCGCACCAGACCATCGTCTTCGGCCTGGATCACGCCTCCCGCAGCAGGCTCAATGCCGTGCTGCTCACCGGCATGTTCATCGGCATGTCGCTGGGGTCGGCGCTGGGCAATGCGGCGCTGGCGCACTGGCATTGGCAGGGCGTCACCCTGCTTGCCGCCGTCGCCGCTCTAGGCTCGCTGGCGCTGCGCCTGTGGCGCCCGGCGACCTGCCCGCTCGCGCCGGCCGGGCGGTAAGCGCCTTCATCGCGGCCGCGCCCAAGCACGGCCGCGATGAGAAACCTACCCGTGCAGGAAACTAGCGATGCCCGCAGACCGGGCACGCGCAATCGCGCCGAAACTTGACGGTGTGCCACTGCATCGTCAGCGCGTCGAGCTGCAGCAAACGCCCCACCAGCGGCTCGCCCAGGCCCATCAGCACTTTCATCGCTTCGGCCGCCTGCATGCTGCCGATGATGCCGACCAGCGGCGCGAAGACGCCCGTGGTCGCGCAGGTGCGCTCATCGGCGTCGTCGGCCTCTTCGGGAAACAGGCAGTGATAGCAGGGCGCGTCGTCTGCGCGCAGGTCGTAGACGCTGATCTGCCCGTCGAAGCCGATCGCTGCGCCGGACACCAGCGGTTTGCGGTGATGCACGCAGGCGCGGTTGATGGCATGGCGGGTGGTGAAATTGTCGGAGCAATCGAGCACGACGTCGGCCGCGGCGACCGCCTCGTCCAAGGCATCGTCCAGCAGGCGGGCAACGCGGGCATCGACCCGGGTTTCCGGGTTGAACGCGGCCAGCATGTCGCGGCCCGATTCGGCGTTGGGCCGGCCCAGGCTGTCGGTGGCCGCCCGTACTCTCGTCGTATGCGTCCCGTCACCGATCTCGAGCGCCGCGTGGCGCCGTTCAAGGTCGTCTCCGACTACACCCCGAGCGGCGACCAGCCGGCGGCCATCGCCGAGATCACCAA
>CALGFL010000009.1 GCA_937881145.1 uncultured Bordetella sp. | reverse complement strand
CGTCTTCATGGTGGTTGCTCCCAGCGGCGCAGGCAAGTCCAGCCTGGTGCGCGCGCTGCTCGACCACGATTCGACCATCACCCTGTCGATCTCCTGCACCACGCGCGCGCCGCGTCCGGGCGAAGAAGACGGCCGCGAATACCGCTTCACCACTACCGACGACTTCCTGGCCATGCGCGATGCCAACGCGCTCCTGGAGTGGGCCGAGGTGCACGGCAATTACTACGGCACCCCGCGCGACCGCATCGACGAAGCCACCCGGGCCGGCCGCGACGTGCTGCTGGAAATCGACTGGCAAGGCGCGCGCCAGATCAAGCAGCGCTTTCCCAAGGCCATCGGCATCTTCATCCTGCCCCCTTCCATCGACGAGCTGGCCAAGCGTCTGCGCGCCCGCGGGCAGGATTCCGACGCTGTGATTTCGCGCCGTCTGCTGGCCGCCGGCAGCGAAATCGCCCATGCGCCGGAATGCGAATATGTTATTATTAATCAAGAATTTAGCGTGGCCCTTACGGAACTGACCCAGATCATCAGTGCAGCCCGGCTGCGCTTTGCGTCGCAAGCCGCCCGTCATACTCCGTTGTTCGCCCAGCTGGGTATCCCGGCAGACCATTAATCCGCTTTTCCACATACAGGTATTTCCATGGCCCGTATTACCGTCGAAGATTGTCTGAACAAGATTCCCAACCGCTTCAAGCTTACGTTGGCCGCCACCTACCGCGCCCGCGAGCTGGCGCAGGGCCACGCTGCGCGCATTGACAGCAAAGACAAACCCACCGTCACGGCCCTGCGCGAAATCGCTGCCGGTCAAACCGGTCTGGAAATGCTGCGCAAAGTCCCGACCTGATCCAACACCGGGAGGCGCGGCATGGCATTTCCCGGGCTCAAGCACGCATCCTCAGGGTTGTTGGCCGCGCTGCGCGCGGGGTCGCGGCTGGGCCTGCGACCCGGCAGCGGCAAAGCCCACGCCGACGCCGGCGCCGAATCCAACCAACCTCCCATCGCATCCCTGGCGCCGCTGACCGAACTCATCGGCGGCTATCTCTCCCAGTCCGACGTCGAGAAAGTCCGCGAGGCCTACCGCTTCGCCGATTCCGCCCATCTGGGGCAGTTCCGGGCCAGCGGCGAGCCCTATATCTCCCACCCCATCGCCGTCACGGAGATCTGCGCCGGCTGGAAGCTCGATGCCAACGCGTTGGCGGCGGCCCTGCTGCACGACGTCATCGAAGACCAGGACGTCAGCAAACAAGAACTGGCCGAGAAATTCGGCCCTGAAGTGGCCGAACTGGTCGACGGCCTGACCAAACTCGAACGCCTGGACTTCGCCTCCAAGGCGCAGCAGCAGGCCGAGAGCTTTCGCAAGATGCTGCTGGCCATGGCGCGCGACGTGCGCGTCATTCTCATCAAGCTGGCCGACCGCCTGCACAATATGCGCACGCTGGACGTGGTCAGCGCCGAGAAGCGCCGCCGCGTGGCGCGCGAAACGCTCGATATCTACGCGCCCATCGCCCATCGGCTGGGCCTGAACGTCATCTACCGCGAATTCCAGAACCTTTGTTTCGCGGCCATGTATCCCAACCGCTACCAGGTGCTGCACCGCGCCGTGCTGGCGGCGCGCGGCAACCGGCGCGAGGTCATCGGCAAGATCGAGGACGCCGTGCGCGCGGCCCTGCCTGCCGCCGGCATCGAGGCCGAAGTCACCGGCCGGGAAAAAACGCTCTACGGTGTCTACCGCAAGATGCTGGAGCAGAAGAAGTCCTTCTCCGAAGTCCTGGACATCTACGGTTTCCGCGTGATCGTCCATACGCTGCCCGAATGCTATCTGGCCCTGGGCACGCTGCACCAGCTCTATCGCCCGGTGCCCGGCAAGTTCAAGGACTACATCGCCATACCCAAGCTCAACGGCTACCAGTCGCTGCACACCACGCTGGTCGGCCCTTATGGCACGCCCGTGGAGTTCCAGTTCCGCACGCGCGACATGCATCACGTGGCCGAGGAAGGCGTGGCGTCGCACTGGCTCTACAAAGAAAACGACACCACCCTCAACGACCTGCAAAAGCGCACGCACCAGTGGCTGCAGTCGCTGCTCGATATCCAGAGCCAGACGGGCGATTCGGGCGAATTCCTCGATCACGTCAAGGTCGACCTGTTTCCCGACGCGGTCTATGTGTTCACCCCGCGCGGCAAGATCATATCGCTGCCGCGCGGCGCCACGCCGGTGGACCTGGCCTATGCCATCCACACCGACGTGGGCAACCAGGCCGTGGCGGCCAAGATCAACGGCGAGTTCGCGCCGCTGCGCACCGAGCTCAGCAGCGGCGACACCATCGAGATCATCACCTCGCCGGCTTCGCGCCCCAACGCCCAGTGGCTCAACTATGTGCGCACCGGCCGGGCCCGCTCGGAAATCCGGCACTATCTGCGCACAGTCAAATACGAAGAGTCGGTGGGCTTTGGCGAGCGCCTGTTGACGCAGGCGCTGGAAGAACTGCACCTGGCCCTGCCGGCGGCCGACGATCCGCAATGGGACAAGCTGGCACGCAGCACGGGCGCGAGCTCGCGCGACGAGATTCTCTCGGACATCGGCCTGGGCAAGCGCCTGGCCGCCGTGGTGGCGCGCCGCTTCGCGCCTGAAAACGCGCTCATGGCCACGACCGCGGCGGCCATGGACGAGATGACCGCGGCCCGGGCCGCGCCGATCCTGATCCAGGGCAACGAAGGCCAGGCGGTGCAATTGGCGCCCTGCTGCGGTCCGCTGCCCGGCGACGCGATCATCGCGGGCGTGCGGCTGGGCCAGGGGCTGGTGGTGCATACTGCCGACTGCCCTGTCGCGCAGCGCGCGCAGGCGCGCGAACCGGAGCGCTGGGTACCGGTGGCCTGGGACAGCCAGGCCAGCAAGCATTTTTCGACACGGCTGGACATCATCACGCGCAACGAACGCGGTGTGCTGGGCCGCATCGCGGCCGAGGTCTCCGCGGCCGATTCCAACATCACTCACGTCACCATGCACGACGACGCCGTTTCCACGGTGCTCCTGCACCTGACGATCCAGGTCGACAGCCGCAAGCACCTGGCGCAGGTGATCCGCGCCGTGCGGCACGTGCCTCAGGTGCAGAAGATCGTGCGCGTCAAGGGTTGACCGTCGCGGTTATCAACTGCGCGACGGGCATCTCGACCTTGAACGCGGCAACGGCCCGCCGCAGCATTTCCGTCTGCTCGTCGAGCGAACTGGCCGAGGCGGCCACCTGCTCCACCAGCGCGGCGTTGTGCTGCGTGACGTCGTCCATCTGACGAATCGCCAGGTTGACCTCGCCGATGCCGGTGCTTTGCTGCGTCGACGCCTGCGAAATTTCACTCATGATCGACGTCACGCGCCGCACCGCGGCGACGGCTCCGGTCATGGTTTCGTCGGCCTTGTCGGTGAGGCCGGAGCCGGCGGCGATGTGAGCGACCGACTGCTCGATCAGCACCTTGATTTCCTTGGCCGCGCCCGCGCAGCGCTGCGCGAGCTGCCGCACCTCGCCCGCCACCACCGCGAAACCGCGCCCCTGCTCTCCGGCGCGGGCCGCTTCGACCGCTGCGTTCAGCGCCAGGATATTGGTCTGGAACGCGATGCCCTCGATGGTGTTGATGATCTCGCCCATCTTGTTCGAGCTGTCGGAGATTTCCGCCATTTTTCCGGCCACGTCGTTGACGACCTGGCCGCTGTGCGCCGCGGTGTCCGAAGCGTCGGTCGCCAATTCGGAGGCCTTGATGGCGTTTTCCGCGTTCTGTGCCACGATCTGCGTCAGCGTATCCAGGCTGGCGGCGGTCTGCTGCAAGGCCGCCGCCTGTTCCTCGGTGCGGCTCGACAGGTCGAGGTTGCCCGCCGCGATCTCCCTGGAGGCGACCATGATCGTCTCGGTCGACCGCGTGATGTGCCCGATCGCGATGGCGAGCTGATCGCGCATTTCACGCAGTGCATACATCAGGCTGGACTTGTCGCCCGAGCGCAGCTTGACGGGGGTCGTGAGATCGCCTTGGGCGATCTGCCTGGCCACCGCGGTGGCGGCCGAGGGCTCTCCGCCGATCGAGCGCAGGACGTTGCGTCCGACCTGGGACGCAACCAGCGAGGCCAGCCCGCCCAACAGCACGAGCAGGGCCGCCGAACGTTCGAGCGTGGTATAGAACTGTGCCTGGATGTCGTCCATGTAGTCGCCGGCGATGAGATTCCAATGCCACGGCGCGAAGCGTTTGACGTAGCTGACTTTTTCGCTCGGCACGGTCGAGCCGGGCTTGGGCCACCAATAGCGGATGTAGCCCGAGGCGCCTGCCGAATTGCCCGCGTCGACGATCTCCTGATAGAGCGCCCCGCCTTTGGCATCGCGGAATTTGCTCATGTCCTTGCCGTTGAATTTCGGACTTAGCGGATTGTCGATCAGCACCTGGTCGTCGCGCACGATCGAGACATAGCCCGACGTGCCGTAGCGCTGCACGTCGGTGCGGGCAATGGCCTGCTTTTGCGCCTCCTGGACCGACAGCTTGCCGGCCTCGACCTGCTTGGCATAGTCGACGACGATGGACATCGACATGTCGACGACGTTGGCCAAAGCCGCGCGCCGCGCCTGCATCGAGGCGCTGCGCGCCTCGATGGCGTTGACCGCGGTGATGATCAGCAATGCGAGCCAGCACAGGAGCATGGGCACCCACAGCTTTTGCTTCAAAGTCAGCTTTTTCATGATCACTCCTCTCCGTACCCCCCT
>CALGFL010000008.1 GCA_937881145.1 uncultured Bordetella sp. | reverse complement strand
CACGTTCATGAACGCGACCTTCGGCTGGCCGGTGCTGCCCTCGGCCGATCTGCCCGGCTGCGGCCCGGCTTACCCGTTCGCCTCCCTGGGCGCGCGCCTGCGCGCCAAGCCGGCCGACGGCATTACGGTGCTGGCGTGTGTTTTCGACGGCAACCCCGCGCCCGGCACGGGCGACCCGCAGCAGCTCAACGCGCACGGCACCCGCTTCAATTTGCATGACGGAGCGCTCTTCATCGGCGAGGTGCAGTACGCGATCGACCAACCCGCCGCGGACGCTTCCAGCGCGCCCTCCCAGGGCCTGCCGGGCACCTACAAGCTGGGCTTTTGGTACAACACCAACCGCTTCGCCGACCCGTACTACGACAACACGGGCTTGTCGCTCGCGAATCCGGCCGGCACGGGCACCCCCGCCACGCATCGCGGCGACTACAGCCTTTATGCGGTCGCCGATCAGATGGTCTGGCGCTCGAGCCGCAACAACGCGCGCACCGTCGGCGTGTTTGTGCGCGTCATGGGCGCGCCCGGCGACCGCAACCCGGTCGATTTCGGCTTGAACGCGGGCGCGACGCTCACGGCGCCCTTCGAGGGCCGCGAGCACGACGTGGTGGGCCTGGCGGTGGGTTATGCGCGCATCGGCTCGCGCGCGCAAAGCCTGGCGGGCAACCAGGCGTTCTATACGCCCGGCTATCCACCGCGCAGCGCCGAGACGCTGGTCGAAGCCACTTATCAGTATCAGGTGGCGCCGTGGTGGCAGCTGCAGGCGGATCTGCAGTACGTGTTCCGGCCTTCGGGCGGCATTCCCAACCCCGTCAATTCGTCGCAGCGCATCGGCAACGAAGCCCTTGTCGGGCTGAGAACGGTAATCACCTTCTGAGGCTTGGTCTGCCTAATTGATCTGCCGCTGCGCCGCCGCGAGCACCGCGCCGATGAGCGCGATGACGACGACCACGCGAAAGCCGTCCTGGATGCTCATGAACTGCGCCTGGCGCAACACCAGGCGGCTCACTTGCGCGGCGGCCAGGCCCTGCGCCTGGGCCGCCTCGTAGCCCAGGGATGAAAAGGCGCGGGTCATGGCTTCGAAAGCGCCGCGAAAGACCGGATTGCCCAGGTTGGCGTACTCGGTCAGCCGGGTCTGGTGCACGGCCATGCGATGCTGCTCGAGAATGATCACCATGGTGGTCGAGAACGAGTACGACAGCTGCTTGACGATGTTCTTGATGCGATAGCCGTGATTGAACTCGTCGGCCGCGAAGACCTGGTAAGCCACGCTTGCGGTCGGCAGGGCAATGAATATGAGCAGAAAGCTGCGCACGATGAGCGGCGGCAGCAGCCACCCCGTGCTCGCATCCGGCGACAGCCTGTCCATCCATAAGCCGATCGCGGCGGCCACGAGGAATCCGGGAACGACGAGCCACTTTTTGCTCTTGATCTTCCTGGCGAACTTGAAATAGAGGAGCGCCACGGCGATCGAGGCCATCGACGTATAGCCGACCAATCTGCCCATGTTTTCGACGGGATAGCCCAGGGCGCCTTCGAGCATGCGGGCGATCAGATAACTGATGACGTTGGAGAGAGCGTAATAGAAGGCATAGAGCACGATGCCCACGCGAAAGGACCTTTCGCGCAACGCATTGAGCCGCACGAGCGGCTTGTCGTGATGCCATTGATGCCAGATCACCCAGCCCAGCGCCGCCAGCCCGATCGCGGTCAGGCCGATCAAGAGCAGCGAAGTGCTGAAAAGCTCGAAGCGGATCTGCTGGGCGACGACCTGCAAAGCGCAGAGCCCGAACGCCAACATGATGTATGGCCACATATGCGCTTGCGTGCGGCGGCCGGGGCGCAGCTTGCCGACATGCGGCGTGACGAGAAAGGCAAAAAGGGCGAAGGCCAGGCCCAGTACGCCCAGGCCGACGAAAAGCGCGCGCCAGTCGTAGCCCGCCACCAGATATCCGCCCGTCAGGGGCGCCAGGATCGTGGCCCCCAGAATCAGCAGCAGGAAGAGGCGGACCGCGGGTCCGCGCTCCTGCGGCGTCAGGCACAGTTGCAGAAGAATGCGGCAGGTGCCCAGCATCGGCCCGATGAAATAGCCCTGGAAACCGCGGGCGACGGCCAGCTCGATGGACGAATTGCATATCGAGGCGCCGAACGAGCC
>CALGFL010000007.1 GCA_937881145.1 uncultured Bordetella sp. | reverse complement strand
ATCCATGTTGATAAATGATGTATATTTAAAATATTAGTATATATAATATAACGTATTACTTTCGCCCAGAAACAATAGCGGGTCGCGCCGCCAGAAGATTTCCGCGCATGCGCAGGCCCGGGCTTTGCTACGCTTGGCGCTCTTGTCACGATACGTGGGTCCGTTCATGAAGAAACTGTTCGCCTGCATGGTGGGTGCGCTGATGCTGTCGGCTTGCGCGAGCCCGCCACCGGCACCAGTCGTGCCGCCACCGCTGATCTCCGGCATCGACCGTTCCGGCTTTGATACGGCGGTCAGGCCGCAGGACAATTTCTACCAGGCGGTCAACGGCGACTGGTTGAAAAAAACCGAGATTCCGCCGGACAAATCCAGCTACGGCGCGTTGACGCGCCTGCGTGATGACTCCGAACGCGAACAGCGCGAGATCATCGAAGCCGCTGCTGCCGATACGCAGCGCCCGGATGGCTCCGACGAGCAGAAGATCGGCGACTACTACACCGCGTTCCTTGATCAGGCGCAGGCGGACAAGCGCGGCATCGAGCCGTTGCAGGCCGAACTCGCGCGCATCGATGCGATCAGTTCGCGCACGGAGATTGCGCTGCAATTGGCGCATTTCGCCCAGATCGGCGTGGACGCGCCATTCGGTCTCGCCGTGCAGCAGGATGCCAAGGATTCCACGCGCTATGCGGTCTACCTGGGGCAGTCGGGCCTGGGCCTGCCCGACCGCGACTATTACCTGGAGGACAGCACCAAGTTCAAGATCCTGCTCACGCAGTACCAGGCGCATGTGTCGCGCATGCTGGCGCTGGCCGGCGACAGCGACGCTAAGCTGCATGCGCGCCAGGTGGTGCTGTTCGAAAAACGTCTGGCCGAAAAGCAGTGGAGCAAGGTGGAGGATCGCGATGCCGAAAAGACCTACAACCGTTACGCGCTCGGCGAACTGCCCGGCCTGATTCCCGAATTCGCCTGGCTGACCTACGCCACTACCACCGGCTTCGCCCACGAGCCCGCAGTGATTATCGGCGAGCCCAGCTACTTCGAAGCGCTGTCGAAAATCCTGCGCACCACGCCACTGTCCGAACTCAAGTGGTATATGCGCTGGCAACTGCTGCACGCCTACGCGCCGTACCTGTCGCAGCCGTTCGTGGATGAAAACTTCGCGTTCTACGGCAAGGCGCTCAACGGCGTGCCCGAAGACCGCCCGCGCTGGAAGCGCGGCGTGTCCGCGGTGGACGAGGCCCTGGGCTTCGCCGTCGGCAAGCTGTATGTCGCCAAATATTTCCCGCCGGAGAACAAGACGCGCATGCAGGTGCTGGTGAAAAACCTGCTCGAAGAATATCGCCAGAGCATCACATCACTGGACTGGATGGGCGCCGGCACCAAGCAGAAGGCGCTGGAAAAACTGGCCAAGTTCAATACCAAGATCGGGTACCCGGACCAGTGGCGCGACTACTCGACGCTGATGATCAAGCCGGACGACCTGGTCGGCAATGTCATGCGCGCCAATCGTTTCGAATTCGCGCGCGATGCCGCCAAGCTGGGCAAGCCGATCGACCGCAGCGAGTGGGGCATGACGCCGCAGACCGTCAACGCCTACTACGACCAGTCGATGAACGAGATCGTGTTCCCGGCCGCGATCCTGCAACCACCGGTGTTCGATGCCAAGGCCGACGACGCCGTCAACTACGGCGGCATCGGCGCGGTCATCGGCCACGAGATCAGCCACGGCTTCGACGATCAGGGTTCGAAGTTCGACGCTGTCGGCGCGGTCGCCAACTGGTGGACGCCGGAAGATGCCAAGGCGTTCCAGGAACGGGTGAAGGCGCTGGGCGCACAGTACGACTCGTACGAGCCCCTGCCCGGCCTGCACATCAAGGGCCAGAACACGATGGGTGAGAACATCGCCGACAACGCGGGCATCACCATCGCGCTCAAGGCCTATCACATCTCGCTGAACGGCAAGAAGGCGAAGGTGCTCGACGGTTATACCGGCGACCAGCGCTTCTATCTGTCTTACGGCCAGATCTGGCAGGGCAAGTATCGTGAGGGCGCGCTGCGTCAGCAGATCCTTTCGAACGAGCACAGCCCGCCGGAGTTCCGCGCCATCGGGGCCACGCGCAACCAGGACGAATGGTATGCCGCGTTCCCGCAGATCAAGGCGGATCAGAAATACTATCTGCCGCCCGATCAGCGCGTGCATTTCTGGTAGTCACGACGGCGCCGCGGAGGAGACTCCGCGGCGCTTTTCTTTTGTCTCTTGTCTGGAGAGTTCTATGAAACGGAAGCTGCTTCTCGCTGCCCTTCTCGCCACCACCACGACGGCGTTCGCCGCCGACGGCCCGCAAGTCAAACCTTGGGGCATCTATCTCAACTATATGGACACCGCGCAGAAGCCCGGCGACGATTTCTTCGTCTACGGCAATGGCACATGGCTCAAGACGGCGAAAATTCCGTCCGACCGCAGTTATGCCGGCGTGAATCTGGAGATCGACAAGCAGAACGAGGCGCGCCTTCGGGGCATCGTCGCCGATCTTTCCGCGCGCAAGAACCTGTCGCCGGAAGAAACCAAGCTGCGCGACTTTTACAACGCCTTCGTGGACCAGAAAGCGATCGACGCCGCGGGGCTGAAGCCCGCGCAGGCCGATCTCACCCGCATCGCCGCGCTGAAAACGCCGGAGGATGTCGCGCGCGCGATGGGCGATCCCGCGCTGTCGCTGGATGGGCCTTTCGCCATGTATATCGCGCCGAACGACAAGCACCCGACCGCCTATGCCGTCGATCTGACGCAATCGGGTCTCGGCCTGCCGGATCGCGACTATTACCTGAACAACGACAACAAGGGCATCGTCTCCACGCGCGAGGCTTACAAGAAGTATATCGCGCAGATGCTGGGCCTTGCCGGCGTGAAAGACGCCGGTGCCCGCGCCGCCGCCGTGTTCAAGCTGGAGAGCGATATCGCGCTCGCGCATTGGAAGGCCGAGGATCGCCGCGATCCCGACAAGACCTACAATCCGATGACGGTGGCGGACTTGCAGAAATTCGCCCCGCAATTCCCGTGGGCCGTCTATTTGTCTTCGGCGGGCCTCTCGCCGAATGCGCCGAGCGGACCGCGCACCTTGATCGTGGCGGAGAAATCCGCGTTTCCGAAACTCGCCGCCATTTTCGCCGCCACGCCGGTTTCCGTGTGGCGCGACTACCTGACGGTGCACTACCTGCACGGCTTCGCCAGCTACCTGCCGAAGAACATCGACGATGCGAATTTCGCGATGTACGGACAGGTTATCCGCGGCCAGAAAGTGCAGCTCGACCGCCAGACGCGCGGTCTCCATCTGCTCGACGCCGAGATGGGCGAAGCGCTGGGCAAGCTCTACACCGCCAAATACTTCCCGCCGGAAGCCAAGGCCAAAGCGAAAGTCCTCGTCGACAATCTGATGAAAGCCTATGAGGCCGATATCAAGACGCTGTCGTGGATGACCCCCGCCACGCGCGAGAAGGCGCTGAACAAGCTGCATCACTACATCCTGAAGATCGGTTATCCGGACACCTGGCGCGATTATTCCGCGCTCACGATCACGCCGGGCCAGATCCTGCAGGATGCGAAAAACGCCGGCGTGTTCGAATGGAACCGCGAGGTGAAGCGCATCGACCAGCCGGTGGACCGCGCCGAATGGGGCATGACGCCGCCCACCAACAACGCCTATTACAACCCGACGACGAACGAAATCTGTTTCCCCGCGGGCATTTTGCAGCCGCCTTACTTCGATGCGAAGGCGGACGACGCGGCGAACTATGGCGGCATCGGCGCCACCATCGGCCATGAAATCAGCCACGGTTTCGACGACGAAGGCGCCAAATACGACTACGACGGCACCCTGCGCGATTGGTGGACGGCGCAGGACAAGAAGAACTTTGAAGCCAAGACCAACGCCATCGCCGCGCAATACGACCAGTACGAGCCCCTGCCCG
>CALGFL010000006.1 GCA_937881145.1 uncultured Bordetella sp. | reverse complement strand
CGCCAAGCTCAAGGAAGCGCAGACCAAGAAGGGCACCAAGACGCCCTGGGACAACTTTGTCATCAACGTGCTGTTCATGCAGACCTACGACAAGCTGCATGACCGGGCCGATGAGGCGCCGGTGCTGCTGGAGGCGGCCAAATCGCAATATGCGACCGCGGAGCAGCAGGAAGCCTGGCGGCGCGTGGCCGTGGGCATCTATTTCCAGCAGAAGGACTACGCCAAGACCATCGAGATCGGGCAGGAAGCGATCCAGCACGGCGGCAGTCAGGATCTCTACGCAACCGTGGCGCTGGCGCAGGAGGCGCAGGGCAAGTACAAGGAGGCGGCGCAGACGATCCAGAAAGCGATCGACAAGCAGTCCAAGCCGTCGGAGAACTTCCTGGTATTCCAGTGGAATGCCTATAACAAGGTCAAGGACGAGGCGGACGCCAACAAGGTGATCCAGAAGCTGGTCACCTACTATCCGAAGCCTGATTACTGGCTCAATGCGCTGCATCCGCTGCTGACCATGACCATCAGCGACGCGCATGTGCAGATGGAGGTCTTCCGGCTGATGGACGATGTCGGGGTGCTCAAGCAGCCGCAGGATTTTGCGATGATGGCCCAGCTCTCGTTCGATCAGGGCTATCCGGGCGAGACCGTGGCCGTCCTGCAGGAAGCCTTCCAGAAGAAGGCATTCACCGATCAGCGCGACGTGCTGCGCTACCAGCATCTGCTGATGGGTGCGATGCAGCGCGCCACGCAGGACCAGGCCCAGCTGCCTGCCGAGGCGCAAAAGGCGCAGTCGGCGGCCACCGGCGACCCGCTGGTGGCGGTTGGACAGGCCTACCTGAGCTACGGGCAGCCCGACAAGGCGGCCCCGCTGATCCAGGCGGGCATTGCCAAGGGCGGCCTGAAGTATCCGGAGCAGGCGACGCTGCTGCTCGGCATTGCCCAGCTTCGCAGCCATAATGTGGCCGGCGCGCACAAGGCGTTCGACAAGGTTTCCGCCTCCAGTAATCCGAGCTATGCCCAGCTGGGCAAGCTGTGGGTGCTGCGCTCGGCATCGGCGACGACCCAGCATTCAGCCTGAAACGCTTATCGAGGCTGGCCGCGACCTCGGGTCGGGAGCGAAAGGGCCGGGTAACCGGCCCTTTTTGTTAAACTCTACGGTTATGAGCCCCCCCTCCACCGGTACGATCGCCGTTATACGGGCGAAACTGCATGACATCCGCGTCACCGACGCGGATATCGATTATCAAGGTTCCGTGACACTCGACCCCGAGCACTGCGAGGCCGTCGGCATCGTGCCGCTCGAATTCGTCGAGATCTGGAACAAGAATTCCGGGGCGCGCATCACCACCTATGTGATCTGGGGGCAGCGCGGTTCGCGCTGCTGCGTGCTCAACGGGGCGGCGGCCCGAACCTGCCAGCCCGGTGACCCCGTCATCATCGTGGCGCGCACCAGCGTGTCGCCTTCCGAGATCGAGTCTGTGCGGCCACGCATCGCCATCATGGAGCCGGATAACCGCATTGGGCGGCTGATGGAATACCGTGTGAGCCGGGACCGGCAGGGGCGGCTGGATTTTCGCGCGGTAGCGGTGCGCGCGGCGCGCCGCAAGCGCAAGGTTTCTCGCTAGCCAGTCATAGGAGTCCACCATGAGCATCAAAGCGGGCGACCGCCTGCCTGAGGGCTAGTGTAAAGGCTGGACCTAGAACGGGCCCAAGGACCTCTCCACCGGTGAGTTGTTCAACGGCAAGCGCGTCGTGCTGTTCGCGGTGCCGGGGGCGTTTACGCCGACCTGCGACGCGAAGCACCTGCCGGGCTATCTGGGGCTGTCCGACCAGATTCGCGCCAAGGGTGTGGACACGATCGCCTGCATGGCCGTCAACGACGTGTTCGTCATGAACGCCTGGGGCAAGGC
>CALGFL010000005.1 GCA_937881145.1 uncultured Bordetella sp. | reverse complement strand
CCACAGGGCGGCGACGTCGGCGCCACGGTGCGGTCCGGCCGCGACAGCGCCGGCACGGGCATGATGATCAACTCGTCGCGCGGCATCATCTACGCCAGCAAGGGCGAGGATTGGCGCGAAGCGGCGGCAGCGGCGGCGAAAAGCCTGCGCGACGCGATCAACGCGGTGCGTTGACCGGGCTGTCGTGGCGCTTCAGTTGCGCTGCGTCGGCGCGCCCAGCATGTCGAGCACGCCGCGCAGTGCGAATTCCACCGCGCCGTGACGCACCTGCGAGCGATCGCCCGGAAAAATATGCGTGGCGGCGCGCGTGACGATGCCGTTGCCCGTACGCAGCGCAAAACCGAAACACACCATGCCGATCGGCTTGCCCGGGGTGGCACCGCCCGGGCCGGCTATGCCCGTGGTAGAGACCGCCACCCGGGCACGTTCGACGGCCAGCAGCACGCCGCCGGCCATTTCCAGGGCCACCGGCTCGCTCACCGCGCCGTAGTGCGACAGCACGTCCTCGGACACGTCCAGTTCCTGCGATTTGGCCTCGTTGCTGTAGGTGACGTAACCGCGCTCGAACCAGTCGCTGGACCCGGCCACGGCGGTGATCGCGCCCGCCAGCAGGCCGCCGGTGCAGGACTCGGCCGTGCCTATCATCAGCTTCTGCTCGAGCAGGACCGCGCCCAGGCGCTCGGCCAGGCCCTGTATGGTGGGCAGAACCAGCGTCGCGGGCGTACTCATGCTACGACTCCAAAACGCACGGCCAGTGCCATTACCAGCAGGGTGTAGGCCGCGGCCAGAATGTCGTCCCACATCACGCCGAGGCCGCCTTTCATGCGCGCGTCGAAATAGCGGATGGGCGGGGGCTTGACCGTGTCGAAGATGCGAAAAAACACGAAAGCCAAAGCCTGCGCGCCCAGCGTGGCCGGCACCAGCCACAGCACGATCCAGAAGGCCACCATTTCGTCCCAGACCATGCCCACGTGATCGGGTTCGCCCAGTTCGTTGCCGGTGCGCGTGCAGGCCCAGCAGCCGTAGGCGAAGAACAGCAGCAGCAACACGCCCATGGCGCGGTCGGACACGATGTGCGGCGCGCACAGCCGCCACAAGGGCCAGGCCAGCAGCGTGCCCCAGGTGCCCGAGCCCGGCCGCAGCAGGCCGCTGCCAAAGCCGAAGGCAACCAGGCGGTAAAGCCGGGAACAGGTCCAGCGCCAAGTGGGGAAGGCGACTTTGGCGCGATCGCGCATCGAGGGAGAAATCGGAACAGGCGTCAGAGGGTCGGGGCGTTGATCGGACATATGATGGAAGATGGCTGCCGTATGGGCGCGAGCCGCAGGCCGCACGGCGAAACGGCCTCAAGCGAAATGGTCGAACCCTTTGGGCAAGTCTGGCAAAGGCCGCCCGGTATCGTCAAGCACGATCAGTCCGGGACGATCCGTAATGCTACCCACGCAACTCACGTGAACGCCAGCCCTGGCGGCAGCCTGCAACACCTGGGCGTGATCGGCCGGCGCGGCGGTAAAGCACAGTTCGTAGGCATCGCCGCCGCCCAGCACGGCGCGGCGGCGCGTGGCTTGGTCCAGGCCTTCGAGCCCGGCCGCCACGGGCAGGGCGCTATCGCGCAGCTCGGCGCCGACCTGGCTCCGATCGAGGATGTGCCCCAAGTCTTGCAGCAGCCCGTCGGAAATATCGATGGCCGCGTGAGCCAGGCCCGCCAGGGCGCGTCCCAGCGCCAATCGGGGCATGGGCCATTCCAGCGCGCGGCGCACGGCGGACAATAGTTGCGGATCCGCCGGCAACTGGCCGTCGAGCATGCGATAAGCCACGTCGGCGGCGCCCAGCTCGCCCGACACCCAGATCTCGTCGTCCACGCACGCCGCATCGCGCCGCAGGGCCTTGCCCGGCTTGATGGCACCGAACACCGTCACGCTGAGCGTAAGCAATGCAGGGCTGCGCGTGGTGTCTCCGCCGATCAGAGGGCAGTTGGCCTCATCGGCCAGATCATGAAAGCCGCGCGCGAAGGCCGCCAGCCAGGCTTGTTCGGCGCGCGGCAGAGCCAGCCCCAGCAGGCAGCCCACAGGCTGCGCCCCCATGGCGGCCAGATCCGACAGATTGACGGCCAGCGTCTTGTGACCCAGGGCGCGCGGATCGACATTGGGGAAAAAGTGCCGCCCCTCGACCAGCAGGTCGGTACTGACGGCGACTTGATGCCCGGGAGGCACGCTGAACAAAGCGCAATCGTCACCCACGCCCAGCTGCCCGGGGGCGGCAGGGCGCGTGAAGTATTTCGCGATGAGATCGAACTCGGATGCCATGGCAGTTAGAGCGACAACAACACGTTGAGTTCTTCAATCTTGAGGCAATCGACCCTGCGGGCCGTATCGTGCCGGCCTGACTCACCCCGGCGGCTTTAACGCCGCTGCGCCGCCTGCACTTCCACGGAACGCACGTCCGCGGCCAGCTTGTCCAGCACGCCATTGACGAACTTGAATCCGTCGGTGCCGCCGAACGATTTGGCCAGTTCCACCGCCTCGTTGATGGCCACCTTGTAAGGCACCTCGACGTGATACACCAGCTCTTAGCTGCCGATCAGCAAGATGCCGTGTTCCACAGGAGAAAGCTCGGCCAGCGGACGATCGACGTACGGCGTGAAGCGCTCGCGCAAACCGGGTGCCTCTTGCAGCACGCCATGCAGCAGGGTCTTGAACCACTGCGCGTCGGCTTCGGAGAAATCTTCGGCATCGCGCAGATGCGCGTCGATCTCGCCGGCGTCCTGCGTGCCTTCGCCGCCGCGCAACAGCCACGCGTACACGCCCTGCAGCGCGAACTCGCGCGCACGGCGGCGCGCGCTGCGGGCGTTGCCGCGGCCCTGGGCGGGCGTCTCAGCGCTCGTCTTCTTCGTCGTCAAAATCTTCGTCCTCGTCGTCTTCTTCTTCGGGTTCGAGCGCGGCGACCAGGTTGGCCATTTCCACGGCCACTTGGGCGCAGTCGCGGCCCTTGCCCGCGGCGCGCGCCTGGGCCTGCTCGTCGGTATCGACCGTCAGCACGCCGTTGGCCACCGGAATGCCGGTTTCCAGCGAAATGCGGTTGATGGCGGTGGCCATTTCATTGCTGACCACCTCGAAATGGTAGGTTTCGCCGCGGATCACCGCGCCCAGCGCGATCAAGGCGTCGAACTCGAAAGTCTCGGCCATGTGCGAGAGGGCCACGCCCAGCTCGAGCGCGCCGGGGACGCTGGCGATCATGACGTCGCGCTCGTCCACGCCCAGCTTGCCCAGTTCTTCGAGGCAGGCTTCCAGCTCGGCTTGGCCGATTTCTTCGTTGAAACGGGCACGGACGATGCCGATGTGCAGGCCTTCGCCGTTGAGATCCGGGGTGAGAACGTAGGGGTTCATGGGTTCAGGCCTTGTTTCAGGGGTTGGCGGAGGGAGGGCAATCGTAACCCGTAATGGCGAGCGAGAAGCCCGCCATGCTGGGCATCTTGCGTTCGCGCGCCAGAAGGCGCATGCGGCCGACATTCAGGTCGCGCAGGATTTGCGCGCCGATGCCGTAGGTGCGCAGGCCGAAACGCTCGCCGTCGGAAGGCGGCGGCACCGCGGCGGGATCGGTCCAGCCGCCGATCTGGTTGAAAAGGTGTTCGGTGGACGACTGGCAGTTCATCAGCACCATAACACCCGCCGGCGATGCGGCGATGGCGCTCAGCGCCTGGGCGACCGTCCAGCTGTGCGCGCCCTGCCCCGCGTCCAGCACGTCGAGCAGCGAGGCGGGTTCGTGCACGCGCACCAGGGTTTCGCGCTGCGGATCGATGTCGCCGTGCACCAGCGCCAGATGCGGCGAGCCGGAGGCGTCGTCGCGGTAGGCCACGGCGCGGAACTCGCCCCAGGGCGTCTGCATGACGCGCTCGCCCACGCGCTGCACGATGGACTCGTGCTCGCTGCGGTACTGGATGAGCGAGGCGATGGTGCCGATCTTCAGGCCATGCTCGCGCGCGAAGACCATCAGGTCGGGCAGGCGCGCCATGGTGCCGTCGGGCTTGAGGATCTCGCAGATGACTGCCGCCGGCGTCAGGCCCGCCATGCGGGTCAGGTCGCAGCCGGCTTCGGTGTGGCCGGCGCGCACCAGCACGCCGCCGGACACCGCGCGCAGCGGGAAGACATGGCCGGGCTGCACCAGGTCGGACGGCTTGGCGTTGCGCGCCACGGCTACCTGGATGGTGCGCGCGCGGTCGGCGGCGGAGATGCCGGTCTCGACGCCTTCGGCCGCCTCGATGGACTGCGTGAAGTTGGTGCCGTAGCGCGTGCCGTTGCGGCTGGTCATCATGGGCAGGTCGAGCTGCCGCACGCGCTCTTCGGTGAGCGTCAGGCACACCAGGCCGCGGCCGTGGGTGACCATGAAGTTGATGGCGTCGGGAGTGACGAATTCGGCGGCCATGACCAGATCGCCTTCGTTCTCGCGGTCTTCTTCGTCGACCAGGATGACGATGCGGCCGGCGCGCAGCTCGGCGATGATCTCGGGGACCGATGCGATCTGGAAATCGTCGGCGGCCGAATCGGGGGTGTTGAGGGGATGAACGGACATGGAAGGAGCCTGCGAAAAGCGGCAAAGCGCCATTTTACCGCCCCCCGGCCCGTATTCAGGGGCTTGCCTGCCCCAACCGGTGGAACAGTGCATCCCGCGCGGTCCGGCGGCAATTGCGAACAATTTATGACTCGTCATCAAATTCCATAAGTCTCGCCCGTAAGATGTTTGGCTCTTCCCGACTGCGGATCGCTTCGGCACATGTCAGAACAAGAATTGAAACTCCACGTGCCGTCGGCCCACGCCGCCGCGATTGCGCGCGAACTCCTGGACCACGGCGCCACCCGCGTCAGGCTGCGCGCCATCTATTTCGACACGCCCGAACGCGAGTTGGCGCGCGCCCGCGTGGCACTGCGGCTGCGCCTGGAAGGCCGCCGGTGGATGCAGACGCTCAAGACGCCCGGCGCCGACGCAATCACGCGGGTGGAGCTCAACCACCCCCGTCCGGGCCCGACGCTCGACCTCTCGGTCTACGCCGGTACCCCGGTCGAAGCCGTGCTGTCCAGGCTGCGCGGCCCGCTGGCCCCGCGCTACGAAACCGACGTGAAGCGCCTGCTGCGCAACGTCCGCAGCCGCCAGGGCACCGTCGAGCTGGCCTTCGACACCGGCGTCTTGCGCGCCGGCGCGCTGGAGCTGCCTGTCTGCGAACTGGAATTCGAACTGATGTCGGGCCAGCCCGCCGCCATCTTCACCGTGGCCCGCGGCTGGCGGCACCGCCATCCGCTGCTGCTGGACACGCGCAGCAAGTCCGAGCGCGGCGACGCCCTGGCGACGCTGGCGCAGCAATTGGAAGCGGCAGACTCCGACCCAACCCGCACCAAGCGCATAGCCGGGTTCTGGGCGCCGCGCGGCACGGCCGGCGTCACGCTCTCGCCCGATATGCAGGCTCCCGCCGCCATGGCCGCCGTCGCGGCCGAATGCATCGAGCAGATCGCCCGCAACGCCGCCGCGCTGGCCGAGGTCGACACGCTGGGCATCCATCCGGTCGGCAATTCCGAGCATGTGCATCAACTGCGCGTGGGCATGCGCCGGCTGCGCTCGGCCTGGCGCCTTTTCGAAGGCTGGATCGAGCCGCCCCCGGCCGCGCTGCTCGAAGGCATGCGCGCGCACTTCGCCGCCCTCGGCGCCAACCGCGACCAGGACGTGCTCGAGGAAACCGTCGCCCCCATGCTGCTGAGGGCGGGCATGCCCGTCATTCCGAGCCTGTCTCGCGGCGACGAGCATGACAATTCCCAGGCCATCGCCGCCAGCCGGTCCTTTCAGGGATGGCTGGTGGATTTGCTGGAGTGGAGCTTGAACGTGAAGCCGCCGGCGCCGATGCCGACAGCGGCGGTCATGGCTGAAACCGCAGCCACGGCCGCGGCCGCCACCACGGACAAGGCCGAGGCCGAAGTCAAGGCCGCGCAGCCCAGGCGTCTGGCCAAGCTCCTGGCCAACCGCCTGCATCGCTGGCACGGCAAGGTCGTCGAGCAAGGCCTTCGCTTCAGCGAACTGCCCCTGGAAGCGCGCCACGCTCTGCGCAAGCGCGGCAAGCGCCTGCGCTACAGCCTGGCTTTCGCGGAATCGCTGTTGCCCGCGTCGCGGCTGCACAGCTATCGCAAGCAGCTATCGCTGGTGCAGGACATACTCGGCGAAATCAATGATTTGGCGGTGGCGCGGGACTATTACCGGGTGCAGTGCGAAACCCACCCGCAGGCCTGGTTTGCCCTGGGCTGGATCGAAGCGCGCCTGGATGTGCTAACCGTGCAGGCGCAGCAGGCCTTCAACGATCTGGCCCACACCAAACCGTTCTGGAAGTAATCAGACTTCGATCCGGCGTTCGCGCCGCATGAGGGCGCGGGGTCTTTGAATCGCGGATCAATCCGCCAGCAGCGCCGCGGCGAATTCCGACGCCACGAAAGGCTGCAGGTCTTCCATGCCTTCGCCCACGCCGATCCAATAGACCGGAACAGGCCGCACGCCCTGGCTGCCCGCCGCCACGGCGGCCAGCGTGCCGCCCTTGGCCGTGCCGTCGAGCTTGGTCACCACCAGACCCGTCAGCCCGATGGCCGCGTCGAAAGCGCGGATCTGCGCCAGCGCGTTCTGTCCGGTGTTGCCATCGATCACCAGCAGCACCTCGTGCGGCGCGGCCGCGTCGGCCTTGCCGATCACGCGGCGGATCTTCTTCAATTCTTCCATCAGGTGCAGCTGCGTGGGCAAGCGGCCTGCCGTATCCACCATCACCACGCCCGTGCCACGCGCGCGGCCCGCATTGACCGCGTCGAAAGCCACCGCCGCCGGATCGCCGCCGTCCTGCGCGATCACCGCCACGTTGTTGCGGCTGCCCCATTCCACCAGCTGCTCGCGCGCCGCGGCGCGAAACGTATCGCCCGCCGCGAGCAGCACGCTGGCCCCCTGGCGCTGAAAATCGTGCGCCAGCTTGCCGATGGAAGTCGTCTTGCCCGCACCGTTCACGCCCGCGATCATCACCACCAGAGGCCGCGCCTGATTCAGATCGAAAGTTTTTTCCAATGGCCGCAGATGCTGCGTCAACAACTCGCGCAGCGCAGCCTTCACCTGCGCGGCGTCTTCGATGCGATCTTTCTTCACCCGGCTGCGCAGCGCATCCAATAGCTGCTGCGTCGCTTCGACGCCCGCATCGGCCATGATGAGCGCCGACTCCAAGTCCTCGAAAAGCGACTCGTCGACCTTGACGCCCACAAAGAGGCCGCCCAGGCTCTGCCCGGTGCGCGACAGCCCCTTCTTGAGCCGGTTGAGCCACGACGCCTTGGGCGCCTGGGCAACGGGTTCGGCTTCGACGACCGGCACGGCCACAGGCTCGACGACGCGCTCCGGTTCGATGGCAGGCGGCGCCGATTCAGGCAGAACGTCGGGGTTTTCCGCAGGCGCCACTGCATCGGGCGCCGGCTTTTTCTTGAAGAAACTAAGCATCGCAAAAGTATATTCTGAACCCCACCCCCAAAAGGCGCGGCTTGCATCAAAGACGTGCGCGCTCCGGTAAGACAATGCGAGCCGAGGCCCCGGAGGAATCCGAAGCGCGGGGCCGGCCAACCGGAGCCGCGACAGCGGCGAGCATTGAAGCTCTGCAGGACAGCCTCGGCGCCTTAAAACTTAACCAA
The DNA here is from genome assembly GCA_937881145.1 of uncultured Bordetella sp. Taxonomy (GTDB): domain Bacteria; phylum Pseudomonadota; class Gammaproteobacteria; order Burkholderiales; family Burkholderiaceae_B; genus Bordetella. The sequence goes on along the minus strand of CALGFL010000005.1, from coordinate 620 downwards.
GGCAACTCAAGAACCCGATAGACGCGCCTAAAATCCCCCTTATGGCAGCCTCCACCCTTCGCATCGTCGCCGGCCAATACCGCCGCACGCCCATCCCCGTCCCCGACGTGCCGGGCCTGCGCCCCACCCCCGACCGGGTGCGCGAAACGCTCTTCAACTGGCTCGCCCACCTCTGGGACAACGAATTCGCCGACAAGCGCGTGCTGGACTTGTTTGCCGGCAGCGGCGCCCTGGGCTTCGAGGCGGCCTCGCGCGGCGCCGCCCAGGTGCAGATGGTCGAGCGCGACAAAGCCGCCGCCGCCGCCCTGCGCGCCCTGCGCGACAAGCTCCACGCCGATGCCGTCCGCATCCACGTGGGCGACGCCCTCGACGCCCTGGAGCGCATGGATGCCTCCCGCTTCGACCTGGTTCTGCTTGATCCGCCCTTCAACCAGGATTGGCTGTCCCGGCTTTGGCCCCTTCTGCCGGGGGTGCTGCCCCCGAGCGGCCTGGTCTACGTCGAGGCCGAAAGCGCCTGCCCAGCCCCGGATGGCTTCGAATTGTTAAGAAAAAGTAAAGCCGGAGCCGTACACTACCATCTGTTCCAGGTTGCCGCAGCGCAACAGCCATAATTGCTGCAA
>CALGFL010000004.1 GCA_937881145.1 uncultured Bordetella sp. | reverse complement strand
AGCTCGTCGGGCTCATAACCCGAAGGTCGTAGGTTCAAATCCTGCCCCCGCAACCAAGTTTCGAATCAGGCCCGGCTCCGTCAAGGATTCGGGCCTGATTGCTTTGGCGCTAAGGCATAATGCCGCGCAAGGTAATCAGGAAATCATGATGCGAAATTTCTTAAGCGGACTTGCGGAAAAGAATGGCCGGGCTGCAAGGGGCTGCGCGGCGCTGGCGCTGGCCGGCGGATTGATGGGCGGCCTTGCCGGCTGCGCCAATACCGGCCTCATGCAGACCAAGGGTATTTCCGACAGCTTCGTGGTGAATACCGACGTCGAATCGGCCTATCGCCGGGCGCTGGAATACATACGAGTCTGCGATATATCCCGCACTCATCCGTATGGGCAAACCTACGGCACAGCCCGGGACAACGATCCGTCGTCGGACGAGGGCCTTTTCGGCCTCAGCGCGGACGGCAGCGCGAAAAAGAACAAGCCCACTCAGACGGCGCTGGGCCGCATCCGCGTCTTCAAGGTTGGCGAAGAGGCCAAGATACTCGAGCTGTTCGAAGCCAAGGGCGAATCGATCGAGCCCGTCACCACGCGCGTCACGGTGACCGTGCTGGGCACGGGCCTCTGGGATCAGGCCGAATTGGCCGCGGCGCATAAGTCGATTCAGTCCGCCACGCCGGCCTGCCGTCCACTGGAGTAAGCGATGCAAGCGCCGTACAAGCAATTTACGGCCATGCTGCGCCTGATCGCCGCATTCAACGGCGCGGCCGCGCTGCTCCTGACGGCGTTTTCCCTGGGCATCGTCGGAGCCGACACGGCTTCTCCGGATCTTTCCGAACCGCTGAGTTATTTTCTTGCCGGCCTGGGCGCCTGCGGCCTGGCCCAGGTGTTGCTATTTTTGGCGCAACTGCGGCGCGCCCGGCGGATGCGCCTGTCGCTTGCGCCCGGCGGGCATCTGGGGCTGGCCCTGGCCATACTGGTGTTTGCCGGTGGGGTGGCAGGGTTCGGCCTGGGCTGCTGGTCGGCGTCCGGCATCGATGCGTCCGATAGCGGTCAAGCCACCAATACCACGGCGGTATACGCAGGCAGACTGCCTGCGTATACTGGCGGCAAAAAAATTGCTGCCGGACGGATAGACGCAAGTCTCGACAGGATTTAATATACGCATTGCGTATAAGAGACCTGCGCCGAACGAAGCTGGCACAGGGGCTGCGCGACGTTTCCATTCCTTCGCCGAGGCCATCCATGTCGATTTCCCAGCAAGCCTTCCTGCGCGACGCCATGCGCCGCCTCAATCTCACCCGCGATCTTTTTGCCGCGCGCATCGGCGTCAAGCGTCGCGCGCTCGATACCTGGCTGCTGCCAGAGGGCTCGCAGGAATTCCGCAGCATGCCCGAGGTGGTCGAACGCTTCGTCGGCGAACGGCTGCCCGGGCTTCGAGAGCGCGAGCCCG
>CALGFL010000003.1 GCA_937881145.1 uncultured Bordetella sp. | reverse complement strand
GGCTTCGCGCGGCCTTGCCTTCGGCTGGGAGGCCGAGGGGGCCGTGGAAAACGCCCGCGCCGAAGTGGCCAAGCTGGTCAACGCCGCTCCGCGCGAAATCGTCTGGACCTCAGGCGCCACCGCGTCCGACCACCTCGCCATCCAGGGCGCGGCCAATTTCTACGCCGAGCGCGGCAAGCACATCATCACGGTCAAGACCGAGCACAAGGCGGTGCTGGACACCTGCCGCGAGCTCGAGCGCCAAGGCTTCGAGGTCACCTATCTCGACGTACAGGAAGACGGCCTGATCGATCTGGATGTCTTCAAGGCGGCGCTGCGCCCGGACACCATCCTGGTGTCGGTGATGATGGTCAACAATGAAGTCGGCGTGGTGCAGGACGTCGAGGCCATCGGCGAGATCTGCCGCGAGAAGGGCATCATTTTCCACGTCGACGCGGCGCAGGCCACCGGCAAGGTCGTGATCGACCTGCAAAAGCTCAAGATCGACCTCATGTCGTTCTCGGCCCACAAGACCTATGGTCCCAAGGGTATCGGTGCGCTGTACGTGCGCCGCAAGCCGCGCGTGCGCATCGAAGCGCAGATGCACGGCGGCGGCCACGAGCGCGGCTTCCGCTCGGGCACGCTGGCCACTCACCAGATCGTCGGCATGGGCGAGGCCTTCCGCCTGGCCCGCGAAGAAATGGGCACCGAGAACGAGCGCATCCGCATGCTGCGCGACCGTCTCTACAAGGGCCTCACGCGGATCGAAGAAACCTACGTCAACGGCAGCATGGAACACCGCGTGCCGCACAATTTGAACGTCAGCTTCAACTATGTCGAGGGCGAGTCCCTGATCATGGCGATCAAGGAACTGGCCGTCTCCAGCGGTTCGGCCTGTACCTCGGCCAGCCTGGAGCCGTCCTACGTGCTGCGTGCCCTGGGCCGCAACGACGAACTGGCGCACAGTTCCATCCGCTTCACCATCGGCCGTTTTACCACCGAGCAGGAAATCGACTTCGCCGTCGACCTGATCAAGAGCCGCGTGGGCAAGCTGCGCGATATGTCGCCGCTTTGGGAAATGGCCAAGGACGGTATCGATTTGAACAGCGTCCAATGGGCGGCGCACTGACGCAAAGCGTATCAGTAGGAGAAAATCATGTCTTATAGCGAAAAAGTTCTGGATCACTACGAAAACCCCCGCAACGTCGGCTCGTTTGACAAGGGCGACGAGTCGGTCGGCACCGGCATGGTCGGCGCGCCGGCTTGCGGCGACGTCATGAAACTGCAGATCAAGGTGGGCGCCGACGGCCTCATCGAAGACGCGCGCTTCAAGACCTACGGCTGCGGTTCGGCCATCGCATCGAGCTCTCTGGTCACCGAATGGGTCAAGGGCAAGACGCTGGACGAGGCCATGACCATCCGCAATACGCAGATCGCCGAAGAATTGGCCCTGCCGCCGGTGAAGATCCACTGTTCCATCCTGGCCGAGGACGCCATCAAGGCGGCTGTCAACGACTATCGCGCCAAACATGGCGAAACCGTCGAAGCCGAGGCCGTCGCGGCGCATTGATATGTCCATCACCCTGACCCAACAAGCGGCCAATCATGTGACCCGCTACCTGGCCAAGCGTGGCAAGGGTGTGGGCTTGCGTCTGGGCGTGCGCACCACCGGTTGCTCGGGCATGGCCTACAAGCTGGAATACGTCGACGAGCCCGATCCGACCGATCTGGTGTTCGAGAATTTCGGCGTCAAGGTTTTCGTCGACGCAAAGAGCATGTCGTACATCGACGGCACCGAGCTGGACTACGCACGCGAAGGTTTGAACGAAGGTTTCAAGTTCCGCAACCCCAACGAAAAAGCGACCTGCGGCTGCGGCGAGTCGTTCTCGGTGTAGAACGACCGTGGCGGTAGACGATCATTTCAGTCTGTTCGGGCTGCCAGCGCGGTTCGGGCTGGACGAAGAGGCGCTGGAGCGCGCCTGGCGCGAAGTGGCGGCGCAGGTGCATCCTGACCGCTACGCCACGGCCAGTGCGGTCGAGCGCCGTGTGGCCATGCAGTGGGCGGCGCGCGCCAACGAGGCTTATCGGCAGCTGCGCAACCCGCTCTTGCGCGCCCGCTACCTGTGCGAGCAGGCCGGCGTGGACCTTCAGACCGAAAGCAATACGGCCATGGCGCCGGCTTTCCTGATGCAGCAGATGCTATGGCGCGAGATGCTGGACGACGCGCGCCGCGACGCCGGGATCGCAGTGACGCTGCGGGCCGAGCTCGATGCGGCGCAGGCCGACATGCGCAAGCAAGTATGCGAACTGCTCGATGGCCGGCGCGATTATGCGGCCGCCGCCGCGCGCGTGCGCGAGTGGCTGTTCATCGACAAGATCGAACAGGAGCTGGCGGCGCTGCGGCCGGTATAGTGCGAGTCCCAATCGAGGCTCGTGCTGCAAACCCGGAAGAAATATATGCCCCCACGTTCACTAAATTCAATGCCCCCGAAGGGGGCTTCAGCCTCCTTCGGGCGGCCGTGCAGAGGCTGACATGGCTTTATTGCAGATATCCGAACCCGGCGAATCGCCCGCACCTCACCAGCGTCGGCTGGCGGTGGGCATAGACCTGGGCACGACCAACTCCCTGGTTGCCGCGGTGCGCAGCAGCGTGGCCGAAGTGCTGCCCGATGCCCAGGGACGGGTGCTGCTGCCTTCGATCGTGCAGTATCTGCCCGACGGCCGCACGCCCACGGGCTACGAGGCTCAGGCCCAACAGACCGCCGATTCGCGCAACACCATCGTCTCGGTCAAGCGCTTCATGGGCCGCTCGCTGGCCGAGGCACAGGCCAGCGGCGCGCCTTACGAGTTCGTCGATGCGCCCGGCATGGTGCGGCTGCGCACGGCGCAGGGCGATCTGAGTCCGGTGCAAGTGTCGGCGCAGATCCTGGCCGTGCTGCGCCAGCGTGCCGAGGATGTATTGGGCGACGACCTGGTGGGCGCGGTAATTACCGTGCCGGCCTATTTCGACGACGCGCAGCGCCAGGCTACCCGCGATGCCGCGCGGCTGGCGGGTCTGAACGTGCTGCGCCTGCTGAACGAACCTACCGCGGCGGCGATCGCCTATGGCCTGGACAACTCGGCCGAGGGCGTCTATGCCGTCTATGACCTGGGCGGCGGCACTTTCGACATTTCGATTCTGCGCCTGTCGCGCGGCGTGTTCGAGGTAATCGCTACAGGCGGCGACACTGCGCTGGGCGGCGATGATTTCGACGCCGTGATCGTCGAGCGCGTGCTGGCGGACTTGCCGGCGCGCGCTGATTTCACGCCGGGAGACCGGCGCGCATTGATGGTGACCGCCCGCGCGGTGCGCGAAGCCTTGAGCGACCAGGAGAAGGCGCGCTACGCCTTGACGCTGGCCGACGGCCGCGAGCTGGCGCGCGACATCACCCGAGCCGAGTTCGAGGCCTGGGCGCAGCCGCTGATCGACCGCACGCTGGACAGTGCGCGCAATGCGCTGCGCGACGCCAAGCTCGCGGCCTGCGACGTGTGCGGCGTGGTCATGGTGGGCGGCTCGACCCGCATGCCGCTGGTGCGCCGCGCCGTGGGCACGCTGTTCGGCACCGAACCGCTGGTGGACCTGAACCCCGACGAAGTCGTGGCGCTGGGCGCGGCGCTGCAGGCCAATCTGCTGGCCGGTAACCGCGCGCCGGGCGAAGACTGGCTGCTGCTGGACGTGATCCCGCTGTCGCTGGGCCTGGAAACCATGGGTGAGCTGGTCGAGCGCGTGATCCCGCGCAACAGTACCATCCCCGTGGCACGGGCCCAGGAATTCACCACGTTCAAAGACGGCCAGACTGCCATGAGCGTGCACGTGGTGCAGGGCGAGCGCGAGCTGGTGTCCGACTGCCGGTCGCTGGCACGCTTCGAGCTGCGCGGCATTCCGCCCATGGTGGCGGGCGCGGCGCGCATTCGCGTGACCTTCCAGGTCGACGCCGACGGCCTCTTGAGCGTGACGGCGCGCGAACAGAGCACGGGTATCGAAGCGGCCGTGACCGTCAAACCGTCTTACGGCCTGTCCGACGAGGAAATCGCCCGCATGCTGTCCGACAGTGTGCGCGAGGCCGATAGCGACGCCCAGGCCCGCATGCTGCGCGAGCAGCAGGTCGAGGCCAGGCAACTGGCCGAATCGGTGCGCGCGGCCCTGGTCAACGATGCCGATTTGCTGTCCGACGAGGAGCGCGCCGCGGTCGACACGGCGCTGCAAGGCGCGGATGCGGTGGTCGGAAACGACGATGTGCAGGCCGTGCGCGCCGCGGTGCAGGCCTTGTCGTCGGCCACCGATGAGTTTGCTGCGCGGCGCATGGACCGCAGCATCCGCAAGGCGCTGTCCGGCCGCAAGCTCGACGAACTGGCATGACCGAATCTGCCTCACCACGCGTAACGAACACAGTCCATTGAAAAAAACATCGCAGCCATGCCCAGCCTGACCATTCTGCCTCACCCCGAACTCTGCCCCGAAGGCGCGAAGATCGCCGATGCGCCGCAGGGCGTTTCGATCTGCCGCGTGTTGCTCGACAACCACATCGAGATCGAGCACGCCTGCGAGCTGTCCTGCGCTTGCACCACCTGCCACGTGATCGTACGCCAGGGTTATGGCTCGCTGGACGAAGCCACCGATTCGGAAGAGGACATGCTGGACAAGGCCTGGGGCCTGTCGCCCATCTCGCGCCTGTCGTGCCAGGCCAGGATCGGTTCGCAGGATCTCACCATCGAGATTCCCAAATACACGATCAACCACGCCAAGGAAGATCACTGATGAAGTGGACTGACGTCTATATAATCGCCGCCGCCTTGACCGACGCCCATCCCCAGGCCGATGCCAAGACCGTGCGCTTTACCCAATTGCGCGACTGGGTGCTGGCTCTGCCGGGCTTTGACGACGACCCCGCGCATTGCGGCGAGAAGGTGCTCGAGGCCATTCAGATGGCCTGGATCGACGAAGCCGAGTAAGTGCATTGAAACAAGAAAGCCGGGATAATCCGGCTTTTGCATCATTGCGCAAGGTTCCCGGCCATGTTTACTACACTGCGCTTCGGCCTCACGGCTAACCGTCTGCACCACGCGACGCCCGATGCCGCGTTGTTCGCCTGGCTGCGCGCCTGCTCGGCCACGATCCGCGAACTTGGCATCGAGCTGCACACCGTGGGCCGCGCCTACGACGCCATCCTGCGCGAAGGCATGCTGCAAGGCTATGGCGGCCTGGTGCGTTACCCCTATGGCCGCGATGGCGGTCTGATGAAGGTGGTGGCGCGGGTGACGCCGCCGCGCGAAGGGCAGGAGTCGCTCGACGGCGCCATCTATCTCATCGATCCGGTCGATCCCTCTTCGATTTTCCCCGAAATGCTGGCTTTGAAGCGCCAGTGCATCGCGCATGGGCTGCCGTTCATTTCGACGCTGGCGGGCGCCACCGACTGGATTGAGATCGAGCGGTTGAGGGAGGGGCTGCCGAGGGACCCGCAGGCCGCTTCGCTGTTCGATTTTGGCGAGCACA
>CALGFL010000002.1 GCA_937881145.1 uncultured Bordetella sp. | reverse complement strand
CCCGGTTGATAGAACAGCACGTAGCCCAGCCGTCCGCCCAACACCACGCCCAGCACCGCATAGAAGATCAAATCTTCCAGGTCGCGCACCGTCAGGAAGGTCGTGTGGCCGGTGACGATGCGCCGGCGGCCCAGCAGGTACGCCATGGCAAAACCCAACAGGTACATCAGGCCGTACCAATGTATGGCCAGCGGCCCGATCTGCAAGGCAATGGGATTGAAGTGCGGATAATGAAGCATGGCAGTCGCATCGCAAAAGTTGCACGATCATAACCTTGCATGACCCCGCCGGCTGGGCCGCTCGCTCGATTCGGTTACCATCGATATCCACGCCTGACGTGGACTGTGGATAGCGACAAGTAAGATGAAATTCAGAATGCGCGCGATGACCCTCAAGTGGGTTTGTTTAATGTCGAGCCTGTTGCCCGTTGCGGCATGGGCGCAGTTTCAGGGGGCGCCGGCTTCCAGCAAGGCTTGCCTGGCCTGCCATCAGGTCGATACCCGACGCGTCGGCCCGCCTTTGCGCAGCGTCGCCGAACGCTATGCCGGCCAGCCCCAGGCCATGGATTATTTGGTAAACAAGGTTCTTCACGGCAGCCGCGGCGATTGGGGCGCGGTCCCCATGCCGGCCCAGTCTCAGCTCAGCGAGGCCCAGGCCCAGGAACTGGTCAAGTGGATACTGTCGCTGTCGTCGCAGCATTGAATCTTTAACGAGGCTAAAGCCATGTCTGAATTGCCTGTCCCCGATGGTCATGAGGTCGCCATTCTCGGCGGTGGATGTTTTTGGTGCGTCGAGGCCGTGTTCGAGAAGTTGCGCGGCGTCGTCAGCGTGCTGCCCGGCTACGCCGGCGGCCATGTCGACAATCCGTCCTACGAACAGGTCTGCACCAAGACCACCGGCCACATCGAAGTGGCCCGCGTCGAGTTCGACCCCAAAGAACTGTCCTATTCCGATCTGCTGCGCGTGTTCTTCGCCACGCACGACCCCACCACGCCGGGCCGCCAAGGCGAGGACGTCGGTCCGCAGTACGCGTCGCACATCTTCTGGCAGAACGAGTCGCAGCGCGAGCAGGCGCAGGCCGTCGTCGCCGAGGTCGACGGCCTGCATGTCTACGATGCGCCCATCGTCACCAAGGTGGTTCCCCCGGCCACGTTCTGGCCGGCCGAGGACTACCATCGCAATTACTTCGAGCTGCATCCCGACCAAGGCTACTGCGCTCTGGTCATCGCGCCCAAAGTTGCCAAATTCCGCAAGAAATTCGCCGACCGCTTAAAGCCTGACGCGTGAGTTTTGCGCCCGGCAAAGCGCAAAAGGCCAGCCTGCGAAAGGCTGGCCTTTTCATTTGCGGGCGGGTGCCCGCCTCAAGGACGATCAGTCGACGCTGCGCACCACGCCGCGCCGCATCTGATCGAGCTCGATCGATTCGAACAGCGCCTTGAAGTTGCCTTCGCCGAAGCCGTCGTTGCCTTTGCGCTGGATGATCTCGAAGAAGATCGGGCCGATCTGGTTTTCGGTGAAGATCTGCAGCAGCAGGCCGCCGCCGGGCGCGCCGTCCAGCAGGATTCGGTTCTTCAGAAGCCGCGCGGTATCTTCGCCGTGGCCGGGCAGGCGTTTTTCCAGTAGCTCGTAATAGGTGTCCGGCGTGTCCAGGAAGACCACGCCGCCCTTGCGCAGGCGCTCCACCGTCGCGTAGATGTCGTCGGTGCCCAGCGCGATGTGCTGGATGCCTTCGCCGTGATAGAGGTCCAGGTATTCCTGGATCTGGCCTTTTTCTTCGGTGCCTTCCTCGTTGATCGGGATGCGGATGTTGCCGCACGGCGAGGTCATGGCCTTGGACTTCACGCCCGTCACCTTGCCTTCGATATCGAAGTAGCGGACCTCGCGAAAGTTGAAGAGGCGCGAGTAGAAGTCGGCCCATTCATCCATGCGACCCTTGTGCACGTTGTGCGTCAAATGGTCGATCATGGTCAGCCCGGCGCCGGCGTAGTTGAGATCGGCCTCGGCATTGGCCGGATCCAGCGGCTCGAAATCCACGTCGTAAATGCTGATGTCGCCGATGCCGCCCGAGCCTTGCTTGCCGCGCCAGCGGTCCACCAGATAGATCAGCGAATCGCCGATGCCCTTGATGGCGGGGATGTTCAGCTCCATCGGACCGCTGTGCGAGTCGTAGCCCCAGGCGCCGAACTCGAGCGCGCGCTTATAGGCCTTGGCGGCGTCCTGCACGCGAAAGGCGATGGCGCAGATGGACGGGCCATGCAGGCGCGCGAAGCGCTGAGCGAACGAGTCGGGGTCGGCGTTGATCAGGAAGTTGATGCCGCCTTGGCGGTGCAGTGTCACATCCTTGTGGCGGTGCTTGGCGATGGCCTTGAAGCCCAGCAGGTCGAACACCTTGCGCAACGCGACCGGGTCCGGCGCCGCATACTCGATGAATTCGAAACCGGCGGTTCCCATGGGGTTGTCCCAGGGTTGAAATGTCGTCTCCATGACGAGGCTCCCTAATGTGTCCTGGCATTGCCGGCCTTGGGTAAAAGGGGGCCGGCTCAGGTGCAATATTCTAGAAGGGAAGGTCCGGCATATGATTGCAAAGATGCTTCAAACAAGGGATAGGTTAGGCATAATTCACCCTATATAAGTAATTTTGGAGCATAAGATGCCTGCAGAAGAACTCGACAGGGTGGATCGCAAGATTCTGGCCGAATTGCAGCGCGACGGCCGCCTCAGCAATCAGGAGCTCGCCGACCGGGTGTCTCTTTCCCCCAGCCCCTGCCTGCGCCGGGTCCGTCGTCTCGAAGAACAGGGCTATATCAAGGGCTATGTCGCCCTGGTCGACCCCGGGCGGGTCGGCCTCGGGCTGCTGGCCTACATCACCATCC
>CALGFL010000001.1 GCA_937881145.1 uncultured Bordetella sp. | reverse complement strand
GAATAGAGGTAGCCGACGCGGCCAAACATATCGAAGTCGAACAGGCCCAGCACCGGCTTGACCTCGACGCCCGGCATGCCGTCCACGCCGCCCGTGATGCGGGTGAATTTGTTGGCCAGCTCGTAGAGCATGAGCGCCACGCCCAGCGTCACCATCAGGCGCGACAGATCGGTGCCGCGCAAGAGCAGGAAGCTGCTCAGGAACCCCAGGATACCGGCGCAGAGGGCCGCCAGCAGCAGGCCGAGCAGCGGATCGCCCAGGCCGTGCGTGCCCAGCAGGCCGACGGTATAGGCGCCCACGCCGAAGAAAGCGGCATGCCCGAGGGAAATGATGCCGGCGTAGCCGAAGATCAGGTCCAGCGACAGCGCGAACAAGCCGGTGATGGCGATCTGGCTGAGCAGCAGATAGTTTCCCGGGAAGGCGAAGTATGCGATCGCCGGCAGGCACCAGAACAGATATTCCAGGGGCCTGCAGCGCGCGGCCAGACGAAAGCGGTCCAGCGCGGCGGGAGCCGCCAAGGTAGGTGTCGTCATTTATGGGCGCGTCCGAACAAGCCGTGAGGGCGAAAGATCAAGGTAGCCACCATGACCGCATAGATGATGAAGGCGCCGATCTGCGGCACGTAATATTTGCCGACCACGTCCGCCACGCCCAGCAGGATGCCGGCGTAGAGCGAACCGAGGATGTTGCCGTTGCCGCCGACGGACACGACGATCAGGAAGTACACCAGATACCTCACCGGAAACTCGGGATCGAGCCCCAGCATCTGCACGCCCAGCGCTCCGCCCAGGCCGGCCAGCGCGGAACCCAGCGCGAAGGTCAGGCTGAACACGCGGTCGACGTCGATCCCCATGCCGCGCGCGACGCGCTGGTTGTCCACGGACGCGCGCAGACGCGCGCCGAACGAGGTCTTGATCACCGACCATTGCAGCGACACCGCCACCACCAGGCCGACCACGACCAGGAACAGGCGATAGACGCCGATATCCAGGCCCGGCAGATGGATCTGGCCGGATAGATACGCCGGCAGATGCAGCGGTTGCTGCTGCGAGCCGAAGAAATAATGCGCGGCGGCCACCGCCATGAAGACCAGGCCGATGGAGAACAGCACCTGGTCCAGGTCCGACGCCGCGTACAGGCGCCGATAGAGCGTGCGTTCGAGAATTACGCCGGCGATGGCGGGCACGATCATCGCCACCGGCAGCGTCGCCAGGAAGGGCACGCCGTAGCGGTTGAGCAGTATCGTGCAGGCATAGCCCCCCAGCATGGCGAAGGCGCCATGGGCCAGGTTGACGAAATTCATCAGGCCCAGCGTCACCGACAGGCCGACGCTGATCAGGAACAACAGCATGCCCAAGGCGATGCCATCGAAAAAAATAGTCATGGTTCATCCAGGTGCGATGCGCTCGGGCATGGCGCGGGTTCCAGTCTGCGCCATGCCCGCCGGTCCGGCAGCGAAAATTATTGCTGCTGCTTGACCGGATCCTTCACCGCCTTGATCGTGTCGAACTCGACGTTCTGCAGCACGCCATTCACGCGCTGCACCTTGCGGATATACACATTCTGGATGATGTCGCGGGTTTGCGGATCGATTTCGACGGGGCCGCGCGGACTGACCCACTTCATGCCCTTGACTGCCGCAATGAAGGCGGGAGCGCTGGCGTCGCCGTGGGTCTTTGTCAGGGCTTTGTAGATCAGGTCCATGCCGTCATACCCGGCCACGGCCACGAAGTTCGGGCGGTCGTGCGGGAAAGCCTTGGCGTAGGCGGCCGTAAAGGCTTTGTTCTCCGGCGAATCGTGCACGGCCGAATAGTGAAAGGACGTGATCATGCCGACCGCCGCGTCGCCCATGGCATCGAGCACGTCCTCGTCGGTCACGTCGCCGGTGGCCAGGGCCTTGATGCCGGCCGCTTCCAGGCCCAGCTCTTTATAGCCCTTGGCCAGCGCCACGCCCTGCTCGCCGTTGGGTACGAAGAAGAACACCGCATCGGGCTTGGCATCCTTCACGCGCTGCAGGAACGGCGCGTAGTCGGGCGTGCTGACCGGCGTGCGGATCTCGCCCACGACCTGGCCGCCCAGGCTGGTGAAGGTTTTCTTGAACTGGTCTGCCGCGTCATGCCCCGGACCGTAGTCCGACACCAGCGTATAGACCTTGCGGATGCCGTTGGCATAGGCCCACTGCGCCATCGGCGCGGTGTCCTGCGGCGTGGTCATCGACACGCGGGTGATGTAGGGGGATTTTTCCGTGATCGTGGCGGTCGCGGCGTTCAGCACCACCATCGGCACCTTCGCCTCGGTGGCCAGCGGCGCGACCGAGAAAGCGTTGGGCGTCAGCGTGAAGCCGGCCAGAATGTCGACCTTGTCCTTGATCAGCAGCTCCTGGGCCTGGCGCTTGGCGACGGCCGGCGCGATGCCGGTGTCGTCCTTGTAGAGGATCTGCACGTGGCGGCCGGCGACCGTGTCGCCGTGCGCCGCGAGGAACAGGTCGATGCCGTGCTTGATCTGCTTGCCGTGCGCGGCGAAGGGGCCGGAGATCGGCACCACGACGCCGATCTTCAGGTCTTTGGCCTGCACCGCGCCGGTTGCGGCCGCCGTGCCCAAAGCCAAGGCCAGCGTCCCCAGAGTCTTTATAAGTTTCATGTCTCGCTCCTGATGGATGGGTACTGCAAATAAAAATGGCCGCCCGGTCTGTCAGACGCGCAATTGTTGCTCCAGATCGTGCAGAACCTGGTAGCACGGCAGCACCTGGGCCACGCTGGAATTGGGCTCGCGCCCTTCGCGGATGGCCGCGAAGAATTCGCGGTCCTGCAGTTCGATGCCATTCATAGAAACCGCTACGCGGCTCACGTCGATCGCCTCGTCCTTGCCGGTGACCAGGTCGTCGTATCGGGCAATGTACGTGGCGGTGTCGCCAATGTAGCGAAAGAAAGTTCCCAGCGGACCGTCGTTGTTAAAGCTCAGCGACAGCGTGCAGATCGCGCCGTTGGCCGCCAGGAGCTGGATCGACATGTCCATGGCGATGCCCAGCTCGGGATGAATGGGCCCCTGCAGCGCGTTCGCCTTGACGATGGGGCTGCCGCACTGATAGGCGAACAGGTCCACCGTATGGGCGGCGTGATGCCAGAGCAGATGATCGGTCCAGCTGCGCGGTTCGCCCAGCGCGTTCATATTCGTACGGCGAAAAAAATACGTCTGCACGTCCATCTGCTGGACGCGGAACGCGCCGCTCGCGACCCGCTGGTGCACGTACTGGTGGCTGGGATTGAAGCGGCGGGTGTGCCCGCACATGGCGACCTTGCCCGATTCGCGCGCCAGCGCGACCAGCGCCCGGGCGTCGGCCAGCGAATCGGCCATGGGGATCTCGACCTGCACGTGCTTGCCGGCCCGCAGGCAGGCCATGGCCTGGGACGCATGCATCTGCGTGGGCGTGCACAGGATCACCGCATCGACCTCGGGGCGCGCCAGCGCCTCGGCCAGTTCCGTGGTCGCGTGGCCGATGCCGTATTTCTGCGCCACCGCGCGGGTCTTGTCCGGATCGCGGCTCACCAGCGACACGACCTGGACGCCGTCGATCCGCGCGATGCCGTCCAGATGCTTGATGCCGAAAGCGCCTGCACCCGCCAGGGCGACCTTCAAAGTTTGCTGCGGCATTATTGTTCCTCCAGAATCAGATGCCCGACCGCCGTGTTCGAGGCCGGCACGTGGTAGAAGCGGTGCGCGACGCGCGGCGCCGGGCCGCCCTCCACGTCCGCCATGGCGCCGCGCGCAATGAGCCACATGACCAGTTCGATGCCCTCGGAGCCCGCTTCGCGCACGTAGTCGATATGCGGCACCGCGGCCTGCCCCGCCGGATCGGCGATCAGGCGGTCCAGAAAGGCATTGTCGAATTCCCGGTTGATCAGGCCGGCGCGCGGCCCCTGCAGCTGGTGGCTCATGCCGCCGGTGCCCCAGATGTGGACGTTCAGCGGCTCGTCGTAGCTTTCGATCGCACGGCGGATGGCCCGGCCCAGCTCGAAGCAGCGCCGGCCCGACGGCACCGGATACTGCACCACGTTGACCGCAAAGGGAATGACCGGGCAAGGCCAGGCCTGCGGCTGGCCGCACATCAGCGACAAGGGCACTGTCAGGCCGTGGTCCACGTCCATCTTGTTGACGAGGGTCAGGTCAAAATCCTGCTGGATGACGGACTGGGCAATGTGCGCGGCCAGCTCCGGATGACCGACGACCGTCGGCACGGGACGCGCGCCCCAGCCCTCGTCGGCCGGCTGGAACTGCGCCGCGCAGCCGATCGCGAAGGTCGGGATCATCTCCAGGCTGAAGGCCGTGGCGTGATCGTTGTAGACCAGGAAAATGACATCGGGCCGGTTGTCCCGCATCCACTGCTTGGACGGTTCGTAGCCCTTGAACAGCGGGGCCCAATAGTCGGTGTCCGACTTGCCCAGGTCCAGCGCGGCGCCGATCGCCGGCACGTGCGACGTGTAGACGCTGGCGGTGATGCGGGCATGCTGCTTGCTCATGGCTTGGGTTCTCCGATTTTGCGGTTTCCTTCGATGGAACGGCCGCCGGCCAGCATCATCGCGGCATAGTCTTCCTGCGACATGCCGGTCATGCTGGCGGCCATGTACTGGAAGGAACGCCCGTCGGTGGCGCCCAGCTTGGCCAGGAAATAGATGTTGCCGCCCAGCAGGATGCAGCGGTTCAGGTCGCGCGCCAGCACGGCCTGCTTCTGCTCCTCGGTCATGGGCCACTCGTCGAGGTAGGCGCGCTCGTCGGCGCGAAAGCGCTCGCGGTTCTGTGCCTTCATCAGCGACATGCAGAACTGGTTCAGGTGATAGCCCCGGCGGGACTGGTCGGCATCGAACACCGTGGTGCCGGGAATGTCGGTAGAGGGCTGGGTCAGGGACAGGGCTCAACTCCAGTACAAGCGGTTCGGGTTGTCGACCTGCAGCTTGCGCTGCAGCTCGGCGGTCGTGGCGAT